>PSRH01000259.1 GCA_003175915.1 Candidatus Melainabacteria bacterium
TCCCCCACCAGGCGGCAGTGGTTTTCCATCTTTATCCAGAAACTTGACACCAAGGGCGGTTAGCGCCCCTGTGCCACCGTCAGTGGAGGCGCTTCCGCCCAGAGCGATGAGAATATGGGAGACGGGAAACTCTAAACAATGGGAAATCATCTGGCCAAGCCCTACGGTGCTGGCCCTGAGGGGCTGGCGTTGTTTTTCCTTGAGTAAGGCAATGCCACAGGCGCAGGCGAGCTCGACAATAGCGGTCGTTCCAAACTTGAGCCAGCGGCTGGATACTACCTCCCCATCGGCACCCTCAACCGTGGTTGAAACAACTTCCCCACCGAGACTAGTTCTCAGCACCTCAATTGTTCCATCGCCACCATCGGCAAGAGGAGCCAGTTCGATCTGAGCCGATGGATTCGCTCGCTGAACGCCTTCAGCGATAATTTCAGCCAGCCGATTGGGGGCGATAGTGCCCTTATATGCAGACGGCGCTACTAGAATTTTCATGAACGAATTAATCTCTCGTCGTCCTGCCAGCCTCGCCACCACTGCTACGTCAATTGGTGATATCCCGGATTTATGGGTTTATCACCGAGCCATCAGTGGCAAATTTAGCTTACAGGATACACCGCGACGATTGTTCCTCATGGCGCAGGGGGTGGGCTCATGGCTAAACAGTATGACGACAATCAGGCAGCACGTAAGCTTTTGCACGCAACCGGCGCCGCCGACGAATCGCTTGCCGGCCAAGTTGGCAAAGCAGATCTTAAGAGCTGGAATGGTTCCATAGATCTGACTCCGTTCAAGCGAACTGAAGCTTGGCCCGGAAGCGGCAGCTTTTGCTTGCTGGGTAACTCATTCGATGTCGCCGTCCAATCTTGTGAATCAGAAGCTTATAAAAACCGAGCTAGTTCGATTAGATCCATGTTGTCAAAAGGCAAAAACAGCCTTGGTTTCATCGGCATAAAAGACGCCCTGGCCGACGACGAGTTCAAAGGGACACTGAGCCGATTCGAAAGGGATTGGTTAGGAAGGATGAAAGAGGACACTATTCTGGGACCGGCTTATGACGAACGGGGAGAACTCATCGAAATCGCCTTTTCCGTCTGGCGACACGATTTGGTACCACACACAAAATTGCTGAGCGAGCACTGAGTCCATCAAACCTTTAGGGCAAAGCAACGCCAATTCGTTCGCCGAGATTGGATAACACCTGGCATCCGGCTGAGAGTACACCTAAAGCGGCCGCCAATAGCGCTCGTTCCTCTGTCTGAAAACGTACGGTCTGGCGAAATTCTTCCACACCAGTCGCCACTTCATATGCGTAGCGGCCGAGCCGAAGGGAATCATTGGCATTTTCCCAGTGCTCAAGCTCGCTGGACATCGAGTCAAGTCTCAATACCAAAGTTCTGGCTAATACCACCCTTTCACCCTGACTGACAAAGGCAGGTTCGAAGATACTGCATTCAGTGGCAAATAATTTTTGCAGCTTTTGCCACTCAGCTTTATCGAACGGTGGCGGATCAATTCTTCCCTCGTGAGTATTTGGATATTCTTCTTGGGCCAGCCGGAGAAGCGACATGCACCGGGCATAGACATAACGCATGAACTCGACCGGGTCTCGTCGGCTGGTAGGTCCAATCATCCCTGGATCGAATCCAATTGCGGCTGCCAGCTGATGGTTCTCCAGAAAGAGAGCCCGTTGACCTGGCGAGCTCTGACCGTACGACCGCTTTTCTCGGTGAATCTGGCCCAACACTTGAGCCAGGCAAGTGGTGTGCAGGTGGAAATTGAGATAACCAGGCGCCACCACTGACAATTCCTCAATGAGATCATTCGACTCCTTTAGAGCTCGCATCCTCAGGGCCAGGTCCTGCGCAATGGCCAGAGCCTTAGCACCATCTGAGCCAGCCAATTTGAGAGGCAGGGACGAACTGAAATCGCCGAACCGGGGTCGATTAGAAGACGTGATGCAAACCGGCTCCAGATCGATTCCAGCAAGGCTCGCTTGAACTTCACATTTGTCCAGTTCGAGAACACTGATGAGCGCTCGATTTAATCGTTCTTTGAGCATTCTCTTGTGTAAAACATTGCCAAATCAATCGCGCCTGGACCAACTGCCAGAGGTAGATTGAGACTAACGTTCTCCCTGTCCTGTCCAGGCATTGCGCACTCTTTGCATAAGTCCTTGAATATGATCCGGTCCGCCTTGCGTCATGGCACCACCGACACAATTCTGCTCGTGCTCAGCGATCGCCTGGCGCATCATGATTTCCAGCGTACGCTGCTGATTTTCAGATAGAATTTCCCGCTTCTTTAAGTAATTGCTCATAGCCAGAGCGCTCAATTGTTCTCTTTTTCTGGCAAGCGAAGCCTGCACGGACATGATTTCTACCGGGTCCGAATCATGCTCACCAAGAAGCTTGCCGATTTTCGCTTGATCCTCGCTGATCGCAGGTTTCAGTTGAGCGTAATCGTGCCGCCACTGTTGCTCAAGCTCTTCAATCTTTTTGCTCTGCTGGGCAGTGAGATTGAGCTTGGACCAATCCACGGCCAGCCGCTCTTCCTGGCAAAACCCAGGCGAAACTGACAAACAACTGATCACCAGAAAGAGAAGCGAACTCCACCCCGACCTGATCAGGGACAATGAACGTCTACTCACCATAGACAACTGCCTCAGCGCTATCGAAGGGCCGCTTAAAATCAGACTGGATCAAGACCGCCTCCGCGCTAATCTGGCAACTTTCCTTGCCGATAATCATCGCCATTAAGGCGAAAGCACCAACGAGCAAGCCGACCGTAATCAGCGCTGCCAATACGTAAACCAGCTTCGCTTTTGCCTTGGGCTTTTCTTTGGGCGTAAAAGGAACTACTTTCAAATGGCTTCTAACGCCGGAAAGGACATTAAGGTTATCAGACAACTGCGGTAAGTAGGCTTTTGTGATCAATTCACCGAGTCCTGAAAAGCGGCGCACGGCCTCGCTGCAGGTTGGGCATTCGAGAATGTGCACGGTTATATTGCGGTGCCTCTGCATCGGCATTTCTTGATCTATGAATGCGGAGAGTTCGCTTTTAATGAGAGTGCAGTTTTCATTCAACTGTGCTTTGAGATTAGGCCAGAGATCCAACCTGGTTTCCGGCAGCTCAAGCGCTTTGACAATGAGGCGATTAGTGGTGTTAAGCTGGCGAAACTGCTTGAGGCATTCCTGGCAGTCTTTCAAATGCACCCTGACACCTTCCTGAGCGGCACTGGTCAGCTCTCCATCAAGAAATGCGGAGAGTTCTGTCAAAATCAGCTCGCAGGCAGCCGGTAGCTTATCTATTAGCCCGTTCCACAGATCCGGCACGCTCTCGCCAGTCCTGGCAAAATAGTCCGATAAGCGTTGCCCAATAGCCTTTTGATCGGCAAATCGCGTCGAACAATCATGGCAATTACAGAGATGCTCCTCCAGTGCGCCTTGATTTAGCGAATCGAGTTGCTGGTCAATGAGAGCTGAGAAACACTCTCGATGATGGGCGCAGTCCAAATTCATCAGCCTTTTGCCTCTGCTTGACCGACCTGGCTATTGAGGCAATTGGCAAGCATTTTCTCCAGCTTGTTGCGGGCCTTCGCTATCCTTGACTTCACCGTTCCTACCTCTGTTTTGGTAAGAATGGCAATTTCCTCGTAATTAAGGCCCTCCAACTCGCGGAGCACAACCGGGGTTCTAAGAACCTCCGGCAACTTCCGCATAGCCATGCCCACTATCAGTGAGGGATTGTCACTTAGAACATTCTTATCATCCACCAAATCCAGTTCAGGCTCTTCCTCGAAGCACTCCTCTTGAGCCGGATCGAAATCCACTTGCGCTGCTGCCGCCAGGGGATTCTTGTAGCTATCCGCCGGGCGGGTCTTCAATTCTTCGTAAAATAGACCGACCACCGTCTTGGTCAACCATGACCGAAACGAGATGGGATTGCGCAGGTTACTAATTGAGCGCCAAACGCGGATAAAGACCTCCTGAGACAGATCAGCGATGTCCGGCCATTCCGGTGCCAGTTGGTATAGAAGCGAGTAAACGGACTTCTGATGCCGCTTCACCAGCTCTTCAAAGGCAGCTGGCTCTCGCCTCTGGCAAGCAAGTATGAGGTCTCGGTCGTTTCTCTGGCTATAGTTGGCGGACATATTGGCTCTTGTACTGGTTATCCAAAGGTCTACTCCCTGGTGAAGATGCTTTGCCGGTTTGAGCAGGAGCTTGTGCAAATCCTCAATTTGGCTGCTTCGGGTTATTATCGTAACATCGGTTCTCTCGTTCAGGTCTTCGAATTCATTGGAAAAGTTTTGCCTTGAAGGGTGCTAGTACAAGCAAAACAATCTGCCTCCCAGGCAATCGCTAGCACTTATCTTGTAGCCCTTTAATTAAGTATCAAAAAAAGGTGATAGCATAGCTTCGGGCCCCCATGTGCTGATTCAATACGCGCATATCTGGGTCTGAACAATTGAAAGAACTATACTTTCTACCACTGCTGGAAGTGGACATCGTTACCAGGTCCGCAGCTTAACCGAAAGTATCCCGACAAGGAGAAACTGCAATTGGCCAGTACATACCTGTTCACCTCGGAGTCCGTCACTGAAGGACATCCTGACAAAGTCTGCGATCAGATATCCGACGCTATATTAGATGCCCTATTGACCCAGGATCCGAAGGCAAGAGTCGCAGTTGAGTGCGCTGCCTCTACGGGTCTGGTCCTGGTTATGGGCGAAGTCAGTAGCCAGGCTACCGTAGACGTTCAAGCAATTGCCCGGCGAGTCATTACTGATATCGGTTATTGCGGCGAGTCCGGTGGTGGCTTCGATGCCAATTCTTGCTCGATCCTGACCGCTATAAACAAGCAGAGTCCAGATATAGCCGGCGGAGTTTCAGTTGCCCTGGAGAAAAGAAGCAAGCTGTCCAGTGATGCCATGGATGCAGTCGGTGCTGGCGACCAGGGTATGATGTTCGGCTTTGCCTGCAATGAAACACCAGAATTGATGCCCATGCCAATTTCAGTCGCTCACCGCATCGCCAGGCGATTGAGCGAAGTGCGCAAGAACAAAACACTACCCTACCTGAGGCCGGACGGGAAAACACAAGTAACCATCGAATACAAGGACGGCGTCCCGGTGCGGGTCGACTCCATCGTCATTTCCACTCAACACGACCCGCAAATTGACTCGCTCACTGACAATGCTGAGATCCAGCAGCGACTTACTGCTGACCTGAAAGCTTACGTGGTCATGCCCGTCTTCAACGATCTGTCCATAGCACCAGATAAGGACACACGTTACTTGATCAATCCTTCCGGGCGCTTCGTCGTAGGTGGCCCGCACGGCGACTCCGGTCTAACCGGCAGAAAGATCATTGTTGACACTTATGGCGGCACTGGACGACATGGAGGAGGAAGCTTCTCCGGTAAAGATCCGACGAAAGTCGATCGCTCCGCTGCTTACGCCGGCCGCTACGTTGCCAAGAACATCGTCGCCTCTGGTCTGGCCAGCCGCTGCGAAATCCAGGTTGCCTATGCCATAGGGGTAGCACGACCCGTTTCTATCAATGTCACCACTTTTGGAACAGGCAAAATATCGGATGAAGAAATCACCAAGCTGGTGCAGAAGAACTTCGATCTAAGACCGGCTGCCATTATCGCTAACTTCGAATTGCAAAATCTGCCCGCTAAAAACAAAGGCAAATTTTACGAAAAAGTTGCAGCCTATGGTCATTTCGGCCGGCCGGACTTGAACTTGCCCTGGGAAAATACCGACCGGGCTAAGCAGCTTAAAGGTGCATTGGCCGAAACAACGAGCGCCTAGAGGGCAGAATAATCGATGCAACCAGGTTCTATTACAGTGCACCCTGGTTCCCCCGATAGTTATTCAGTTGAGTTGACTGATGGGATGGTTTTGACCATCGGCCGTAAAGCCACCGGCGGAGGCAACAATCGGCTTGTCCTGGCTTTTCCAGAGGTTTCCGGACAGCACGCCGAAATCCGCTGCAAACCAGGTACTTGGACTATTGTAGACTCCGGTAGTACGAATGGCACTACTCTTAATGGCACACCCCTTACACCCGGTCGTGAATACACGCTTAAGAATCGAGACTTGATCGGGATAGCGCAGTATCAATTGCTGATCGACATCCCGAGAGAGTCTCAGAGTGCTGAAGCCGACGAGCAGGACCAGGAAAGCACTCAGTTCAGCATAAAGCTGATCAATGCCACCATCCTCGTGGGAGACATAAAAAATTTCAGCAGTTTGATGGAGGAGTATGCTGCCAATCCGGAGCACGTGATGGAAGTAACCGGCAAACTTTTTGAGTTGTTGAATCGCGAAATCAGTCGAAATTACGGACAGCTGGAAAAAATTGCCGGGGACGCCATTATGGCCTATTGGCACACTGGTGGAACGAAAATCGATACCAACCTGTCGGCGCATCAGGCTTGCCTTTCCGCCCTTAAGCTGAAAGAGGTGACAAACACCATTGCCGGCAATCGTTCCTACTGGCCGTTTCCCAACCACGCTCTGGCGCTGGATATGGCACTGGCAACGGGTCCGGTAGCCAGCGGGGCGCTTGGTCGTGCCCAGGGTAACCCCGCCCTTTTAGGAGATACAGCCAACCTAGCCTTTCGACTGGAAAAGTTAATCGGCGATGATCGGCGCGGCGCTATTGTCGTAGACAGCAACACTTACGATTTGACCAAGGATCGCTTCAAATTTTCTTTCCTGGGCGAGTTCGCAATTAAAGGAAGACAAAGGGCCGTCAACGTCTATGAGCTGTTGGGTGCCCTTTGATCGGCAAAAAGAGTTAGGCGGGTTATGGGCAAGCTAGAGTCAGTAGAACAAGCGGTCGGGCGTCTTATGTCCGCCAGATTTTCTGGAGTTGAGCTTGGCTCTGGCTTCGAAAAGGCTCTCAAGAACGGGACTATCGGCGGTGTCGTATTCTTCAAAGAAAATGGAGCTAAACTCCGTCAACTAATTGACCTTATCGAATACGTCGAGAGTACCAGCCTGCATCCCGTTATCCTTTCAGTGGATCAAGAAGGCGGGGCCGTGCAACGCTTCGAGCACTTCCTCACCCCGATACCATCAGCGATGGCGCTAGCTGCTGCCGGTAGGCTGGAAGCCGTGCAGGAAATTTATAACCTCAATGCATTGCAGTGCAAACTTTTGGGATTCAATTGCTTGCTGACGCCCGTTCTTGATGTGCTGCAGAATGCCTTTAACCCAATGGTAGGAACCAGGGCCTTCAGTAGCGAACCGGACATGGTAAGCGACCTGGCTGCAGCAGCAGCCCAAGTGATCTCAGAACAGGGGCTGCTCCCCGTAGGAAAGCATTTCCCGGGCTATGGTGATGTGCTGGAAGACGCCCACCTGGACCTGGCCATCAACAACTCCGACGCAAAGTCCATCTGGCAAACAGATCTGGCCCCATTTCACAAGCTGGGCAACAGCCTTCCGGCACTGATGGTCGGTCATGTCTGGCTGAGCGCGGTGGATCCAGAACCTCTGCCATCATCTATTTCCAAGCGCATGGTAAGCGACATCTTGAGAGGCTATCTCAAATACGATGGTCTGGTATTCACGGATGATCTGGCCATGAAAGCGGTGACCAATACCTGGCCGCTCGAAGAAGCAGCACTCATGGCCTTTGAAGCAGGAGCTGATCATCTTCTAGTATTAGGCGGCCTGGAAGAATACCTCTCCGTCCACAAGAGTTTAGTGAAAGCCGTTAAGTCGGGCAAAATAAGCGAAGTGCGACTGGCCAGATCGCTCAAGCGAATAGAACGGAGCTTCGGCAAAAACAAAGATACAAACAAAAAACGTTCGAAAGAAACTTCCCTGCAAGCTCTCGAACAATCAATAGCCGCTTCTTATGACCTGGTGCGACAAACATCATCCGCTGCAGTAACGGCACTGCGAGGAGAGGTACCAAAGATTGCCTCGGGTGAGTGGCTTGTCATTGTCCCCAACCACTCCCGTCATCCGTTGCGTTTGGCTGCCTATCTGAACGAGGAACTGAGTCTCAACAGGAAGGGTAGCAAAAAGTTCAAAGGCCTTCGTTTCGCCGAGGTGAGGTACAGTGTAGACCCCTCGCCGGAGGAAACCGCGGAAATTGCCAAGGAATGTGCAGAGCGTAACTGCATCTATCTTACCTTTCGCACTCTCTGCAATCACGGTCAAATCCGCCTGGGTGAAGTGATTTGCAGCAACGCCCGCGAACACCTGAACATCGCCTGCGATATTCCCTACGATCTGGTCGGTTTACCTGACTGGAAGAACTGCGTGGCTACTTTCGATCCATCTGAGCTAGCCATGCGCGGACTTGTGCCCATACTTCTTGGAGATCAAAAGCCGAAGGGAAATTGTCCCGTCGATCTGAATCTCGAACTGTCTTCGGTCGATTGATCGCTCAGTTACGGTTGCGAGGTACATGGCTTTTCTTCAAACATTCATCCAAGCCTTTTTTGGCCTCTAAGTTGTTTGGGTCGACAAACATTGCTCTTCGAAATTGATTTTCGGCGTTTGGATAATCTTGTTTTTGGAGCAGGGATTTTCCGTAGCGGAGATGCACTGAGGATAGGTTCACTCGAAACACTTTATTAGTCGGCTCCGCCATCAATGCGGCCTCATGCTCTTTAATGGCTTCATCCCAAGATCCTTTCATACCGAGTATGACTCCGAGATTGTTGTGCTCCAGCCCATTATCTTGTTCTGGTATGGTCGGCGCACCCAGAAAATGGGGGCGGAGTCCGAAGTCTCCAACTTGGCCGGCTGGTTGGCCTAACACCTTATCATCTTTGATGATCTCGGAAGACAAGCCCCCTGTAGCAGAAAGTAAGCAGATGAGCGAGGCTAGATAAACGATCGTGATGGTCTTGCTGGTATGTTCTTTGGCGTGCATTATGCCTCAAGAATAATCGCCACACTGTAAAGAATTGGTGAAGGCAAATCTAGCTGTGCTCAGTTCACACTGTCCCCGGCTGCCACATTCGA
>PSRH01000014.1 GCA_003175915.1 Candidatus Melainabacteria bacterium
GGGACGGCATCGTAGCATTTGGGATTTTATCAGAATAGCCGATTGTGGGAACGATTCATTGAACAGAAAAATCTCAGCGGTTACTGCGACATTGGTTAGCGTACCAGGCGTGTCGCGATCAGTCCGGCGAAGCGATCCGGTCCACTGTACCACCAGCCTAAGTGACTTTGACATTGCCTGCAGATAGCGAAAGTCCAGGTGTACCCGGCAAACCAGGAGGCTTCGGGCGTCGCCTCGCCAGCATCTGCTGCACCAGGTGCGTCGCTGTAGCAGACTAAGTGAAAGGAGTAGCCTGCCGGGTTTCGGAAAGTGTGCTCATGTGGCTCAATGGCCAACGCCGGATCGGTTATGGTATACCCGCACTTTTTGCAGCGAACAGCCTTTTGCTGTTGTAACTCAGTCTTTTCCTCGAACTCGATCGAAGCCTGCTTTTTCATGCGATACATTAAACAGGTCGCTGGCTGTGCCGCGCATTGCTTAGTAGGGCCACTTCCAGTTGGCAAATTCAGGCTTATCTATGCCATATTCGTGAGCGTAATTGCGGCACTCAATTTGCATATTCCTGAACCTGGATTTGGCATGGGCACCGGCCACTAGTAGCTTATCCACGCGTTCGATGACGTCCATGGCTATGCTGAAGCGGTCTACCTGGTTGTTGATCGCCAGCTCTAGTGGAGTGTTGATGTTTCCCTTCTCCTTGTAGCCGCGTACGTGCAAATTTTCATGATTCTTGCGGCGATAAGCCAATCTATGGATAAGCCATGGATAGCCGTGGAAATTGAAAATTACAGGCTTGTTCACGGTAAATATGCTGTCGAAATCTCGATCGCTCATGCCATGCGGATGTTCGCTTTCCGGCTGAAGCCTGAGCAAGTCCACTACATTGACAAAGCGCATTTTTAAATCGGGAAATTCCTGCCGCAACATCTGAGTAGCGGCGAGCGCTTCTTGAGTCGGGATATCGCCGGCCGAGGCAATCACCACGTCTGGCTCATAGCCCTGGTCGTTACTAGCCCATTCCCACAGACCAATCCCTTTGGTGCAATGATTGATTGCAGAGTTCATATCTAAGTACTGCAAATGCTTCTGCTTGTCGCTAACAATTACATTGATGTAGTTCACACTGCGCAGACAATGATCGGCTGTGGAGAGAAGGCAATTGGCATCGGGCGGCAAATAAATGCGGACGACGTTGGGACTTTTGTTTACCACCAGATCGATGAAACCTGGATCTTGATGAGTAAAGCCGTTGTGATCCTGGCGCCATACCGTTGAGGTGATGAGCAGGTTGAGAGAAGCGATACTGGCACGCCATCCTAGTTGATTAGAAATCTCAAGCCATTTCGCATGCTGATTGAACATTGAATCGATGACATGTACGAACGCTTCATAGGTGGAGAAAAAACCATGCCGCCCGGTGAGCAGATAGCCTTCTAACCAGCCCTCAAGCGTGTGTTCGCTGAGCATTTCCATGACCCGGCCGTTGGGTGCCAGTTCGCCGCCGTCGGAATCTTCCGGAAAATAATTGGCAAGCCACATCTTTTTGCTAGCTTCATAGACGGCGTCCAATTTATTGGACGTCGTTTCGTCCGGTCCGAAAACCCTGAAAGAATCTGGGTTATCCTTCATGATGTCTCTGAGAAAATTGCCCAGCGGACGAGTGTTTTCAAATTCTGTGTGGCCGGGTTTCGGCACTTCGATCGCATACTGTTTGAAATCGGGCATCTTGAGCGACTTGTGGATGAGTCCACCATTTGCATGAGGATTGGCGCTCATGCGATATCGACCGATTGGTGCCAATTCTTTTAATTCAGGAATGAGCGTGCCGTTTTTATCGAACAGCTTTTGTGGCTCGTAGCTGCGCAGCCACGATTCCAACATTTTTAGATGTTCTGGATTCTCTTTGACAGCCGCAAGTGGTACCTGGTGCGCCCGCCAGAAACCTTCCACCTTATGACCGTCGACTTCCTTGGGCCCGCTCCACCCTTTAGGGCTGCGAAAGACGATCATCGGCCATCTAGCTCTTTGTGCAACGTTCTTAGTGCGTGCTTCTTTTTGAATTGTGCGTATCTCGTGAATACAATGGGCGAGTGTAGCGGCCATAGCTTGATGCATACTGTCATAGTCGCCACCCTCGACGAAGTATGGCGTATAACCATAACCACGGAAGAGATTTTCAATCTCATCATGTTCGATGCGCGCAAGAACCGTCGGGTTATTGATTTTGTAGCCATTGAGATGGAGGATGGGCAGCACAGCTCCGTCTCTAATCGGATCAAGAAACTTATTGGAGTGCCAGGCTGTCGCCAGAGGGCCAGTTTCAGCCTCGCCATCACCGACAACCACGGCCGTAATTAATTCGGGATTGTCGAACACGGAGCCGTAGGCGTGAGAGAGGCTGTAGCCAAGTTCGCCGCCCTCATGGATCGATCCGGGAGTCTCCGGCGTGCAATGACTGCCGATACCACCCGGAAATGAAAACTCCTTGAAGAAAAGGGTCATTCCCTCTTCGTCTTCGCTCTTATCCGGATAGATTTCCGAGTAAGTGCCTTCCAGGTAGGCTGGAGCAAGAACACCAGGAGCACCGTGGCCAGGACCAGCCATGAAAATCATGTCCAGCTTGTGCTGTTTGATCAGCCGATTTAGATGTACGTAGATAAAACTCAAGCCAGGACTGGTGCCCCAATGGCCAAGCAAGCGATTTTTTATGTGCTCAACTTTTAGGGGCTGTTTCAGCAGTGGATTAGCCTGGAGATAGATCATTCCGGCTGCCAGATAACAACAGGCTTGCCAATATCCATGAATTTTCTTCAATTCATCGGCTGTTAGAGGAGTGCCCTTGACTGTCGACCTTGCGTTTCCATAAGCACTTATCGAAGTAATGTCATGCGTGGCACGTTCAGAAGCTACTACCATTTCTCCACCCCTCACTGAAAGAAACAACTAAGTGAGCCGTCCGGCTCGGATTTCGGTCAAATTGCTCAGTGCGCTGAATTAAAATCGAATGATCCCGCCATTTTACCTTTGATTAGCCTGTTGCATGTTAAACACCTTGCTTTCGCTTGGACCGAGAACGTATACCTTACCGTCAAAGCCTACTTTGATCGGCTGAGCTGCGCCATCGGCTGTACTGACGGACACCGTCTTTTTAGTAATTTCCAGGTTTACCGTCTGTTGCCGATACTGTAAGTGAAAAGACAAGCGCGTCAAAGCTTCTGGCAAGCAAGGGTTGACCCAGAGCACGTCATTTTTAGTGACAATTCCGGTATAGCAGCGTTGCACAATATCTACGGTTCCCGCCATGGCACCCAGATGAATGCCCTCTGGTGTTGCGGCCGATTCGAGATCGCTGCTTACGGCTTGCTGGAAGATATCCCAGGAACGCGGATAAGAAGTAATGGGTGTCGATTGTTGGGCGTCTTTTCCTTCAGACATATTGGTCAATAGCCGCCACGCCTCGGGTCGATTCATACGGGAGAGAACCCAGGCTATTGCAACTCGACTAAGAGTCGAGTAATTCGCAGTCTGGGGAACATAATAAGAAATGTTTTTGGGAATCATGTCAGGATCGAAGTGATAATTGAGGCGATCGAATAATTCCTTCAATTCTTCGGACGAGAAGAGATAAAACAGCATCAGTACGTCCGGTTGTTTTGACACCTGATATTGATTTGCATAGCCGCCTGTTTCCTGAAGTACTTCGGTCAGGCGGTCGACGTCGATAAATCCGTCTTTCTGCCATGGAAATACTTGCAATTTTTCATAACCCTCAAACTGCGAAATAATGCCGTTTTCTTGCACAGGTACAAACATTTTTCGGCTAACTTGGTCCCAGAGCTTGAGCTCATCATCGGTTAAGTTAAGGCGTGAGCAAATCTCATTGCAATGCTCCTCGGACAACATCTCCAGGGTTTCCAAAGCACGGCATATTGTCCAAACAGCCATTAAGTTGGTATAGGCATTGTTGTTAATACCAGGCTGTTCTTTGTCCGGGTAATTGATGTGAATCTCATCCGGCCCGACGACCCCATGGATTTCATAACGATCGCGAGCAGCATTGTAATGCGCAAAATGCGCAAAGAAGCGAGCTATCTCAAGCAAGACATCTGCCCCATATATATACATGAAGGCAAGATCGCCCGAAGCTTGATAGTACTGCCAAATATTGAAGGCAATTGCAGCATTGACGTGCACCTGCATGTGGCTGCGGTCGGCAACCCAAACATTTTTTTCGTTATTCCACCCCCCTGCCGGAGTTTCCTCACGTCCTGTGCTGGCACTTTGCCAGGGGAATCTTGCGCCAGGAAATCCCAACGATTTAGCTATCTTCCTGGCCTCAGGCAACCGATGAAAACGATATTTCAATAACTCGCGCGAGATGGCCGGTGCTCTTAAGGTAAAAATCGGAAAAACGTACATGTCGTCCCAAAAGACATGCCCCTGATAGCCTTCACTCCACCCACGCGCGGGCAAGGCAGTGTCGCGTCCTAGGGAATTACCGGAGGCGACCGAAAGCAAATGAAATGTATTCAAATGAATAAGAAGGGCGGGACCGATCTTAGAGACCGTCTCTGTTGTTTCTATTGCCAAATCAAAATGGAACCAATACCTTCGCCATGCTTTCACTTGATCGTCAATCAAAGTTGCAAATGGCGGTGCATCAGCAAGGGCGTCCCTTGCTGCTAAACCAGCCTCCGATATAGCAAGATCTCGTGAGGTAAAAAGCGATGCGCACTTTTGAATGGTTATACGATCACCCTGCGATACGTTACACTGCATTTCCTGAGCTACGTAATCTTCGTTTACGATGTTTGTTCGGTTAACTTGTAGCGGTTGGTCGTTACGAAAGACCATAGAGCTAGCTGCTTCAGCAACTGAAATGCCAGATTGCACCGTTTGCATTTTTAAGTAGAGAACATCACCAGTTATGCTACTTTCTACTGCTTTCAAATGTTTCTTGCTGGCGCCTTCATAGACGCTCGTCGCGTTGGCTACTTGTCCATCGAGTGCTGTGCGAATTTTGAGATTACCGGACCAGTTGTGCGCTACAATCGTCGCCTCCAATCCGGCCAAGTGGCAGTATTGCATGTGGACAAATCTGCGTTCAAAGATTGAAGTCTCACGCTTCTTTCTATCTCTGAAACGAATATCTCTGTAGAGTACTCCTTCTTTAAGATTGAGCCGTTGTTCGTAACTGAGGATTTCAACTTTGCTGCAGTCAAACCAAGCATCATCCTCAATTGCAAAACTCAATGGCAACCAATTTGGCATGTTAACGAGGTCTTCGCGCTCGAGAACCATGCTGTGAGTTTCCGTCGTCAGCCGGTCGTATATTCCAGCAACATATGTGCCTGGAAAATGTGTGCCATCGGCCTTCGATTCAGGTGCAGCTGCCCTTGTTACGAAGTAGCCGTTGCCTAAACCGCATAGAGTTTCACGCCTTCGTTCCTCTTGGGCAGCATAATCCTCGTATTTTAAAATCCAGTGCTCGTCAGTTACGCCCAGATCGGAAAGTGCTGTCCCTGTCGGTTGAGGAGACTCACCTGGCAATCCAACCTCCCCAAGGTCGCTTACAACTACACCGGCACCATGTGCTTTGAGCAATTCTGAACTATGATTGCGATTAACGCCGATGACTAGACCGAATCCGCCGTTACGACCCGCTTCAACACCAGCAACGGCATCCTCGACGACAATAGCACGCTTTGGCTCAACGCCTAGTTTTTTTGCTGCTTCAAGAAAAATATCCGGTGCCGGTTTACCCTTCAAAGCTAATTCAATGGCATCGCGTCCATCAACTTTTGCGTCGAAGAGATGAAGAACGTTGGCCGCCTCGAGGATAATGGTGCCATTTTCGCTGGATGTTACGACCGCGACTTTAATGCCTTCTTTCTTGAGTGAGCGAATAAGAGCCACGGTAGTCTCATATGCCTCAACGCCATGTTCTTTTACACGTTCCAGAAAAGTATTTTCCTTCAGGTTGCCTATAGCACAGACGCTATCAAAGCCAGGTGCATCCTCTCGCTTACCCCAGGGCAATTGAATTCCTCTGGCGGTAAGAAAACTCTGCACGCCGTCGTAGCGAGGTTTGCCGTCAACATATAGAGGATAATCATGTTCCATGACAAATGGTTGAAAGCCAGAAGGTGATCGTTTTTGCATCAACTGATCAAAGACTTCCTTCCATGCTTGGGCATGGACATTAGCAGTCTTCGTGATTACGCCATCCATATCAAACAAGACAGCATCAAACTGCGCCGAGGAAATTTTTACCGGTTTGGCAGTGGCCTTAGCCTTCTCGTAACTTTGCTGCTCGGGTAGAGGTGGCTTGTTTTCGAGGGTGACCGCGGTACTGGCACTGTGCATCTTTTGCTTTTCACCCATGTCGTCCACTCCTTGAGATCGATAATGCTGTGCTCGTTTCAGGAACAGGGACACCATCTATACACTTGGCTACTTCGCTGCGGCTTGCTTGAGCTTGTTTGCGACAATAACTGTATCATGACGACCAGAGCTGGATTGGTTTGAGCAACAGGCTCTACACTATAAGCACAGATTGGTTTATAATCTGCCGGCCACGAATTTCATTCTAGAGTGTAGGGGCTGGGCTATGCCTAGCTCAGGCGACGGTATGCCTCGTCCTTATCGGGTCAAGAGCCAGAACATTGGCTTTCGGAGGAAAGAACACATGCGAATCAGTAACTTTGGCTTCTCTTCAGTAGTTGCAGCAGCATTGATTTATTCTGCGCTTACCTCTGCAAATGCTGACTCAGTGACAACGACTACTACCACCACTGTTGACCAACCTGGTACTGTCGTAACCTCTCCAAGCGGTACGGTCTATCTGCGCACCGCTTCTCCTACAGTTCTTGTGAAAACGATCGAAACTCGGCGAGCTAATATTGCGAAGCAAATTGATGACGCCTGCGCCCGCGGAGATATTACCGACAAGCAAGCTGCAGCATTGCAACGCGAACTTAAGCGTATTGCGGCGGAAAGTTCCTCGACCGAAATCACCTATCCTGCTGCTGTTATGTTGGCGCAGGATTTGGATTTGATTGGTACACAATATCGCACTGTAGTCACTACTGCTCCTGTCTATGTGCCGATCATAGAAGGTTCCCACTTTACCGTCGTTGACGGACAGGTTCTGGAGCTTGATGACCTGTCGGTACGTCGGGCTAGTCTAGAAACCAGGATAACCAAAGACTTGCTTCGAGGTCGACTAACCGATGCACAAGCAGCAGATCTTCGGGCGAAGTTGAGCATCATTGGGGCAGAGGCAGCAGCCTACCAAGCCGATGGTAGTGCTGACTTTAAAGAGGCCAGGCGCTTGTACACAGATTTTGATAAGGTTGCCAGCCAGATCGATCGAATGGCTGGGAAGGAAATAAATTAGCCTAGCTCACCGCTCAATCAGGTTTATTAGGCGCTAGCGAGTCCGCACCAGTTGACTCATGTGATTGGCCCTTAGATAGTCATTGAGTGACTTGAGCAAGTCGACGCCGCCTTGCGCCTCGATAACCTCAAAAGTACCCACCTTTATAAACCGCGAAACTAGCATACCCTGCCTGATCGGCTGCCCTTCGTTTGTATAATCTCGAGTGGAGCTTTGGTTCTCAAGCTCGCCTGCCGACAGGGCAAACAAATCATTTAGAGATTCTTGCTGGAAGGTATCGACAATCTGGTCACCATAACTTTCCGAAACTATAGAGTGCACCCGGGTTACAAAGTGATCAGGGGAAGTTGTCTCTCGGCGCCCGTTTACCATGGTAAACCTCACAGACTTTCCGCTGGAGACGCCGTCAAAGTCCGTTGGAATTGAATAGCCATGCCAAACATTTCCTTGCCCATCAATTTGATTTCCCCAGGTAGTTGTTTGTATGTTTTGAGTCCATTGGTTGACGGGAGTGGTGACACCTGTTCTCAGATCTGTGTAGCTCACTGTCAGGTCGCCTTGCTTGACCCACTTGCCCGCCAACCATTTTGGTATGGGAACCCAAATGATGCGTGACGCTTTTGCATCCTGGCCGTCTGCACTTTTAGCTGTGTAACCGACCTTTGGTCTTTCGACTGACAGCGGGGCTGTGTACTCGGTTGATCGACTATTTTGAGCGCGTTCTACGGTTCCTTGCTGAGGTCTTGCGAAAGGAGGCATTTGCGGTCGGCTCTTCAACGATGGAAGAGTTTCGGAATGGCTTACTCCACCAAATAAGGTGTACGCTCCGGATCGCCCAGGCGTCGCTGAGATCACTAAAACGCATACTAGTGTCGGGATCACAGTTCGGTATATAACTGGAAGTAAAACTGCAATTAAAGGCGAGATAAGCTGAGTCAATTGAACCAGCAAACCAGTTAAGCCAGCTGCGATAGGAAACAGGAGCGAAGCTGACCTAGGACTATTCGCAATAGCACATGATCTGGCATCTATTGCAGCTGTCATTTCTTCTTACCTATTCCGAATTTCACTTCGGCTTCGCGTAATTGTTCTGTATCCCCTTGTTCATACAGCTTTTTCAAATACCATCTAACAGCTCTGATCACATTGGGATGTTTTTGTCCAAGATGGTATTGCATTTTTGTAATTCTGTTCTCGAGTTCAGACAGCATTTCTTTCTGATCGGTCGTCTGGCAAATGTTATAAATCATGTCCGCCCGTAAATATTCGGATTTGTCAGAACTCGGCGGTCCTGGAAGAAGATCCATGGCAGAATAAATCAATTGCTTTGCTTCGTTTAGTTCTCCTTGTTGTACGCGCAGCATGGCTAAGTCACTTAGCACATATGCCAATTGGACGGCACCTTGCATTCCTATACTCTCAAGAGCTAGAGCAGCCTTTTCTAATTCGTCCGAAGCTGCGGTTACCTTGCCGCTATCGCAGAGCAATTCTGCGTGAATGCGCAATGCGACCCCATATAGTTCTTTGAGTGCCGGCTCGTCGGCGCGCGATAATGCACGCATTGCTTCTTCAACCTGTTTTGCCGCTTCGTCTGGTTTTCCAAGTAAAAAATAGACCACGGCCAGACCAACCAGGCACGTATTTGTCGCAAATACATGCTCCGTTAAATTATGCGCTTGTTCAAGAGCTTTGTATAATAAGCCCTCTGCCTCTTTGTACTTCCCCGATTCGCATGCGGCCTTGGCCAACTGGAATCGCGATTTCCATATCTGGGTTTCATGGTCAGTGGAAACCATTGCATCGGTCAATTTGTTTTCTCGCATATAACCTCATTAGGCCCGCTAGATTTAGGCTTGTCCAAATAACTAGTGCTGTTCTAGAGACAGTCCTGCCTTGAGTTTATGCACCAAGAGCGATTAGATCTAATGTTAGAGCACTGTTTGCGGCAAAATCAATTCGTGAACGGTATACCACATTGTGCCGCCGTGCCTCCTCCTTAAGTATGATTCGTGCGTGTGCAGTAATGGTGACGAGAGGTGAACGAGACGAAATGATCGAGTGAGCTATTTTTAATCAGCGCTGACCGATGTATAATCACGCCCTTAAAATTGGCTACGGCCGATTACCACGTTCAAAGCTGTTGACAAGAAAGCGGCTTACTCGGCTTATCGCAAAGGAGCGCATGTTGCCCAAAGGAACGAGAATTGTCGTTATCTTGGCAATATGTGTGATTATGCACGGCGCTGCTGCTCAAGGTTTCGCGCCGTCGGGCGAGGTCAAATCATCAATTGCGCGGTCCACGCCGCCTGCGCTCACTCTCTCGAGCTTCGATCAAGAGGTTCTGGATCTCCTTGAGAAAGGTGAAAATGACAGAGCCGAGAAGCTCCTGTTGAGCATCGCTAAAAAGGCTGAGGGTGAGAAGAAAGCGGAAGCGCTGGTCCTTTCGTCCTGCCTGGATTTCCAAGCAGAGAGGTTCGGGCAATCACTTGGCAAACTCAAGCGTGCTTTGAAGGTTCCAATTGCAGAGGACAAGCAGGAAGCTCAGAGAGCATTTGAAACCAAGTGGGCAGGCGACTGCTGTTATCGCTTGCATAAAATTGACCAGGCAGTCGAATCATACCAGCGTGCTTTGCTTTTGGCGAAACCTGAGGCACTTAAGTATCTGCGGATGGACATTCTCGAATCGCTAAGCGGATGTTTGATCGCAAAGGGAGAATATGCCGAAGCAAAAAAATATGCTGAGGAGCTAGTCGCATCCTGTCGGGATCTTCCTGACGATGCAGACCTGGCGACCGTCGCTACTCAATTCTGGTCAGAAATTTCGTTGATGCAGATCTATAAGCATCTAGGGGACTCTGCAAATTATCAGGAGCTGCGAAGTAGTTTTATTCCATTGCTACAACGCCTTATTCGTTTACGCAACGAATTGGAGGCACCCTTGACCACGGAGAAACGCTTAGCGCTACCTCTGCAATTAAATAGCTTTATGCTTTCGGAATTTCTTGCAGGGCATGGACCTAAAAGCCTGGCAGAATACCTTTGGTTGGTGTCCACATATCATGTGCGAGGCCTTCCTTTAATCTCCTGGGAAGCTCCCGAGGGCTGCACCCCGAAGGCAGCCATTCTTTGTGTGCATGCTTTTGGACTGGATAACCGGGCTTTCGAATGGTTCGCTGCCCAAATGAAAGACCGCCACTTTGTGATCTATGCACTAGACATCCGAGGGTTCGGTGCTTGGCAGTCAGAAACCGGCAGTGGATTAATCAATTTCGATCAGGCCTTGTCGGACATCCGCTCAGTCGGGAAAATAATCAAAGAGCTTTCGCCAGGAGTGCCCGTTTTTCTCCTAGGTGAATCAATGGGCGGCGCCTTGGTTTTGCGAGCGGCTTCAGATCCCCAGTGCGATTTCAATGGGGTGATCGCTAGCGTGCCGTCTCCCGACCGGTATGGAGAGTCACGCATGGCCCTTCGGGTGGCAATGCATCTCTTGCGGCAGCCCAACAAAGTATTCAACATCGGCGACCAGCTAGCTACACAAGCAACATCAAACGAAGAGCTGCGTACAATGTGGGAAACCGATCCATTCTCCAGGCACGAGTTTTCACCGTTGGAGTTAATGAAATTGAATCGTTTTATGGTCAAAGCTTTGCAAGATTGCAGCCATATAAAGTCAACTCCTGTGATTATTGTTCAGGGACTTGCCGACCGGTTGGTTAAACCGAAAGGAACATATGAAATGTTCGATAGAGTGAACTCAACGGATAAGGCCATGATTATATTGGGAGCGGCGGAACACTTAATCTTTGAAACCACAAATCAGTCAAGTGTGCTTCTAGATGGGCTTACCGCCTGGTTAAACGGCCAAATTTCAAAACAGAAAAATTAGCGCTCCTGGCCTACCGAAACCCTTGAGGGGGGTAATAAGTATATGATGCTACTTTTGCTGGGCCTTATTTTGATGCTTCTGGTTCTACGCGATGTAATCCATAGCGTCGTACCACGCGGAATGAGCACGCAGTTTTGCCTGGCACCGTTTTTGGTGCGTCGCGTCTTATGGCCGCCTTTCTCGTCTTTGGCATCAAGGATCACTTCACCTCATTGGAAAGCTGAGGTATTGAGTTTGTTTGCTCCAACGGTACTCCTGCTATTGTTGATTACCTGGATCCTTCTGTTTACGTTATCTGTGGGTTTGATAGCGTGGGCACTGGCCTCGCATTTCTCGCCGGCTATTAATTCACCTTTGAATGCTTTCTATGTTTCGGCCGCCTCGGTTTTAACATTAGGTACCTCAGACTTTATAGCGAGATCGGCGGACGTGAAAGTTCTCATGTTAGGTGATGCTTTAATGGGAATAATCCTGACGGCTTCGCTGATATCTCTTATGTTCGCCCTGATTGGAGCGATCCAACCCCGGGAAGCGCTGGTTTCAATGATTGCTAATTTAGGCGGCTCTCCACCATCAGGTCTGGCTATTCTTGAGACATTTTCTAGCATGAAGGGACATGCCTATATGCCAGCCTTTTTTGACGAATGCCATCATTGGTGCGCCGAAGTGCTTGAGACACACAAGTCGTTTCCAATACTTCCTTATTTTCGCTCGAACGATTCTTTAACTTCCTGGATTACCGCACTGGGTGCTGTTCTTGACTCAATATCGCTTATGCTCGGTGCCGACCCGGCCGGCGACCACTTTTCCGCGAGGATGACTTATCTAATAGGATGCAAGCTACTGAATGAATTCACTGCAATTTTCAAACTCACCTTGCCGGAACCTGACGATATCAGTGATGATGAATTTCACCAACTCTATCTTGGTTTGCAGTCAGCAGGCTACTCTGCGAATAGCGAAGAAGCAGCCAAAGCGAACTTCAGGCTGCTGCGTCTCCGTTATATAGCAGCTCATAGAGCGCTTTGTGATTATCTAGTGGTTCCTATCCCACCCTACATGAACAAAAATCTGGTGCTGCTGCCACCTCTCAGTACCGGTTGATCGGTTAAGTGGTCAACACTGCTTTGAAAGTAAAGCATCCAAAGACAAGCCGCTTCCCTCGCCAGAAAAAATAAAAGTGACAGCCCTATCTCTGCTCACCCTGCACTGACCTGGACTGATGCAATAGTCGAGCATGCGTCGGCAAATAGATTCGCCTTGGAATGGCCGCAGCTATGCCGCGCAACATTCCGCCAATGACTATGTTACGCAAGAGCGTGACGAGCCACCAATACATTAGTCCAGTCAGACCCGCGCTGAGGATCCTAGGCCTTCGCTTAACTTTCTTATACAATTTTGGGACTCATGGATGACCTTCCCGGGCTTGTCAGGAATCATACGTGGACACGTGCTTTATTCGCAAAGGGTACGTGCGTGCTCGATCAATTGCTGACGCACGCCAGCTGCCTCTGTTGAAGGTCGATGCATTCGTTTTGATGACTGCTAGATCAATTCAGTTTCGCCGACAACCAGGGTAGTATGCAACACAGGGTTTATAAAGGTACCAGCTTTCCTCTCGGAGCAACTGTTTACCCTGACGGCATTAACTTCTCCGTCTTCTCAGCGCACGCGGAATCAGTTGATTTGCTGTTGTTCGAGTCGCACTTCAGCCCTGAGCCATACCAGATAGTCCAACTCAACAAACCAAACCATTGCACTTACAATTACTGGCACGCGTTCATCTCGAGCATTGGTAGCGGACAGGTTTATGCATTCAGAGTTTATGGTGCCTATCTCCCTGAGTCAGGCCTGCGTTTCGATGCCAACAAGGTGTTGCTCGATCCCTATGCTAAATTCATTGTTGGCTGGGACTCATATAACCGACAAGCTGCAATAGATCCTGGTGACAATTGCGCTCAAGCGCTACGCAGTGTCGCTATAGACAGCACAAGTTACGATTGGGAGAACGATGCCCATCCACGCACGCCCTTTGCTGAAAGTGTTATATACGAATTGCACGTTGGTGCATTTACTCAACACCCGAACTCTGGTTTGGAGGACAGAAAAAGGGGGACTTTTGCCGGACTGATTGAGAAGATTCCTTACTTAAAAGAGTTGGGTGTTACGGCGGTTGAGCTAATGCCAATCCACCAGTTCGATGAACATGACGCAAGGAAAGGACTGACAAATTACTGGGGTTACAGCACGGTTGGTTTCTTTGCTCCTCATCTTCAATATTGCGCGGCTGCCAGTCCGATGTCATCGATCAATGAATTTCGCGATCTGGTCAAAGCGTTACATAAAGCAGGAATTGAAGTAATTCTCGACGTGGTTTTTAATCATACGGCTGAAGGAAACGAGTCTGGACCTACGTTGTGCTTTCGCGGGTGGGACAATCCGACCTATTACATACTCAATCCGGCAGACCAATCACGATATGAAAATTTTAGCGGCTGCGGCAATACATTTAATGCTAACCACCCTGTTCCTGGACGGCTGATTTTGGACAGCCTGAGGTATTGGGTAAGCGAGATGCACGTAGATGGCTTCCGATTCGATCTAGCAGCGGCGCTTGGACGTGGAATCTCAGGAGAGCCTCTCAATCGCCCGCCTGTCTTGTGGGCCATCGAATCAGACCCGTGCCTGGCAGGCACCAAGCTGATCGCAGAAGCCTGGGATGCAGCCGGGCTCTATGCGATAGGGCGCTTCGTCAACGTTGGACACTGGTATGCCGAATGGAACGGTCCGTTCCGTGATGATGCTCGGCGCTTTATCAAAGGCGATAACGGAACAGTAAGAAAAATGTCACTGCGCATCGCCGGAAGCTCGGATCTCTACATCGATCCGGATCGCGACATCGGCAGAAGCATCAACTTTATTACCTGCCATGATGGTTTTACGCTCAACGATCTCGTTTCCTATAATTCAAAGCATAACGAGGCAAACGGAGAGAGTAACCGCGATGGTTCAGATAATAACTACAGCTGGAATTGCGGATTTGAAGGTCCAAGCAAAGATCAGCAAGTTGAGAATCTACGCTTGAGGCAGATAAAAAATCTGCTGACAATACTTTTTGTTTCATACGGAACGCCGATGATCTCAATGGGTGACGAAATAAGAAGAACGCAACTGGGGAACAATAATGCCTATTGCCAGAACAATCGGTTGGCGTGGTTCGATTGGGACCAGGTTCGTGCTTCTCTTCCGCTCCTAAGATTTCTTCGCTTGCTCATCAGTAATGCCCGCCATCTCCAAATCCTTCGTCTGAATGAGCGATTGTCGTCCTTACCCTCTAGTACGGGTCCATCCATAAGCTGGCATGGAGTCAAGCTTATGTGTCCGGACTGGAGCGAGGAATCTCACTCTATAGCTTTCACACTGAACCATCCGCTTGCAGGCGAGCATCTTCACGTAATGTTGAATACGTATTGGGACGCTTTAGCTTTCGATCTTCCTCAGGTGTCGTCCGGGCTCTGGCACAAACTTATAGATACTTCTCTTGAGTCGCCACTTGATATCGTGCAGATAGATGAATCCGTGCCAATCGATACAAATAGCCTCATGGTGCAAGCGCGTTCATCTGTCGTCTTAATCGCTAAATAAGAAGAACGAAATTCATTTGCTTCTCTTGTCGACTAGTCGCGCCATGCAGGATTGTTGATAGTGGCAATTAGCCATCGCGTTTGACTTGACGTAGGTGGAATCTGATGGGAAGCCTATGCACTCGACGATCGAGCTGGAATTCTCAAATCTTAAGTTGGATAAGCCGGCCGGACGATGCGGTCAAATCCGACATCGAATGACAATGGGGAATAGTTTTCGGCACGAAGAAGGAGTGGCATGACAATGTTGTATGCGCTTTGCAATCGATGTCATTTCAAAACTCCGCGGCAGCACAAATCGTGCGTGGTTTGCGGATGCAGGACTGGGAAGCAGTCCCAACAGGGAAATCTTTCGTCCCCAGCCTATCCGAGCTTTTCTTTCAAGAATGTCTTTGCACATCTCGCCGGTAGCTGGACCTCCATTCTTCAGCGAACCATCGCCGGATTCTCGCACTAGTCGGGGCCTTATCAAGCTTCCCGATCGGGAAAAGTGGTCGGCTATGAGCGACAAAATCAGTCGACAACAAGAAGAATCGCATAGGACGCCAAATTTAGACAATCATCCTTCCGGAGGAGGCATGGCTGCGCATGAAGATGTTAACCATAAAAAGGGCTGGGGATTGATCAGAGCTTTGATGGATGAGGCCACGCTCCCGCTGACGCTTTGCGTTTGTATAGGCTAGGGCTTGAAGTTCGGGAGGAGTGCTGGGGCAGAACCATCCAGATATTGTCGACAGTCCTGGAGAGGCTGGCAGTAGTACTTCTAGAGACAGGGCAGTCCGACGAGGCCAGGCTATTGTCATTCCGGGCCCAGGCTTTAGCTGCTGAAATCACTCATCGAGG
>PSRH01000064.1 GCA_003175915.1 Candidatus Melainabacteria bacterium
ATCGTCATAGTTTCTCTTACCTTTCAAGGACTGTCGATCCTGCCTGCCAGGGCCGGCCACGACGCACCCGAAACCTACGTGCAAGCAGGTGATGACTTTATCCAGAGAGGCAGGTACAAAGACGCGATTGCCAAGTATTCGAAGGCAATTCATCTTGATAAGAACAATCCAAAGTACTATCAATTTCGTGCCAATGCTGAGTTTCAGCTGAAAAAGTACAAGCCGGCCATCGCCGATCTATCCCACTCAATCAAACTGAACCCAAATGACCCAGATGCATATGCTGCCAGAGCGACTGCCTATGAGGCCATTGAAGAATACAAAAAGGAGAAAAGCGATTTAGATGCACTTCTATCCTTACGACCAAATGACGGGCCGTCTCTCTTGGGGCGCGCTCGGCTTGAAAAGCGCTTCGGCCATATGCGTGAAGTCGTACAGGATTGCAACAAGGCGATCTATCTCGGCCTAAGTCGTGAGCAGACAGCAGAGCTATATAAACTGCGGGCAGACGCCTATAAGAAACTGGGAAGAAAAGGTGATGCCGAGCAGGAACTGGCTAAGTATCAATCCCTGATGCCTTAGAAATCAAGTCGTCCTATAGGCGAGACGGAAAAACTGAGCGAACTGGTAATACAATTAGGTCGTTTGGGCTCGCTTAAGAATTTGGTCGATGGCTGAAGAAACCATAATCGACAATGAGGTGATGCGATGGCATCATTTCGACGACCCGGAAGATCCCGAGCTTGTCGTGCTTGCTGCTCACTATTCCTTGCACGAGCTGGCTATTGAGGACTGTGCTTCGAGAGATGCCAGGGTAAAGCTCGATGATTACGGTAACTATCTGTTCGCTATCCTGAGCGTTCTCAATTTTGACTCTAAGAACGACGAGTTGCTCGATCATAAGATTGGTACGTTTATCGGCCACAACTTTCTTGTCACCGTTTGTCATGGCACCAATCGTAGCGTTAGTTACGTGAAAGCGCGGCTTGCCACCGGCGAAGATCGCCACTTACCAATCGAAATTTTCCACAGACTGACCGATCACGTTTGTGATCAATTTCTGCCGGTAATCGATACCATTTCAGACGAAATAGCGGAGATGGAACAACTGGTTCACGACAAACCTGATCAGGGAATCTCGCGCAAGGCCATTTCTCTAAAAGCCGCGTTGAGCGTGACAAGAAGATTCGCTGTTGCTCACCGCGAAGTAGTCAACGCCCTCTTGCGCAAACATCCGCCGATTCTGGACACTCAGCTAACTCTCTACTTTCGCGACATCTATGATCACATCGTTCACGCAACTGAACTGATCGAAATGCATCGAGAACTGCTTACTGGCTTGATCGATCTGAATCTGTCGGCTACGGCCCATCGAACCAATGAAATTGTCAAAATGCTTACCATCTATGCCACGATCTTGCTACCGCTTAATGTCATCACCGGTTATTTCGGCATGAACTTCGACCATTTGCCTTTTATTCACGATCATATGGCTGTACCAACGGTCACGCTTCTTTTAGTGCTGATTGCCCTTGCTAGTACATTGTTTTTCCGCGGCCGCAATTGGTGATTGCCAGTACCAGCTATTCTTTCCTGGTTTTTACCTGGAACGCTAGCCATTTTTGCAGCGTATAGTTAAAAATGGTAATTGGCAGGCTCAGAAATCGATAATGACGCGATGCTGTCAGACTGAACATCGAGTGGCATCTTGGCAAACTTAGCATTAACAATCCCCTATCGAAAGCTGTCGGCGCGTGTCACACTCGCGGCCATGAGCTTGCTGTTTCCGGTTTGGGCAATTCTTTTCCCGGTGTGGTTTTGTCTATTTCTCATTCTTTTGCTCAAGATTCCAGGTGTCCTGCCAGTGCTTCCAGCGCTACTGATCATCAGCTTTCTTATTGCCGTCCCCGCATTGTCATTGCTGGCAACGGCAGTCTGTGAAGACGATCGAATTTTACTAAATAACGCTGGCATATCATTTCCCATTTCGTTTTTGCCAGGATTGAAATTCAAACGCGAATTCAAATGGTGCGAACTTACTTCAGTCAGTCTCCGCTGGGAAGGAGCAACCGACTTTGGGCCAGGCGATAGTCTGGATTTGTTCTTTGCCAATAGCGGGCAGGCTCGCCTCCATTTGAAACAACTCTCCAAAAGTGATTTGGAACAATTGATTCTGGCAATAAGCCTCTGGGCGGGTGCTCGAGGAGATGAACATCATCTTCTCCAGCTACAAACTCATTTGCGTGGAGGAGCCGCGGAAGAAAAGCGTCTCAGTATCACGCAGTTATGGGAAGAAGAAATAGCAAATCGATTTGCACCGACCTCATTCGAAACTCTGCGGCCGGACTCTTACTTGCAGGGTAGTAAATTGAGAGTAGTGAAAGTGCTAGGCTTCGGCGGCTTCTCTGCCGCTTACTTGGCGCAGCGCAACGGTAAAGATCTGGTTGTTTTGAAAGAGGCTGTCGATCGGAAGGATGAAAGTCAAAGCATTGAGAGTAGGGCTGCTAAGCTTCTGGAGGCAGAAGCTTCTATTCTCACCCAGCTCAATCATCCTCAAATTCCCAGGATATTTGACCATTTCGTCGAACAAGGGCGTCATTATATGGTTCTTGAATATGTTCCTGGTCAGGATCTGCGTCAGCTAGTCCGCCAAAATGGGCCGCAATCCGAATCGGATGTACTAATCTGGGCGAGCCGCGCTTGTGAAATATTGGATTATTTGCACAAACAAGATCCGGTAATTATGCATCTGGACGTTACACCGGAAAATTTGTTACTCAGGCGCAATGGCGAGCTTGTCCTTGTGGACTTTGGTTCAGCTGTGAAGCGCAACGGCAATGAAGCACCAGTAATTTCAGGAAAAGAAGCGTACATGGCTCCCGAACAAAGGCAGCATCAGCCAGTAATAGAGAGCGATATATTCGCGCTGGGTTGCACGCTGCATTTTCTTTTGACCGGCCAGGATCCCATCCCGATGGTGGTGGCATCTCCTCGCTCAATAAATCCATCTGTCAGCTTGGAATTGGATGAATTAGTGAATAAGTGTACGGAGTTGAAACCCGCTAATCGAATACCTTCCGCGCAAGTGTTGAGAAAGAGACTCAACGAGCTTAATGCCAGTCTTGCCAATAAACTAAAATGAGTGAAAACAGCCCTAACGAACTTATCAAGCTAGATACGGCCGGTGATGTAACCCGCTGGTGCCAGCACCGAATGTCTCACTACAGCAGCGCCAAAGAAGGGTTCGTTTTAACAACTATTCTGTTGCTTGGATTCATTGGCGGACCAGCGCTTGTGTTTTATTTGATGTCGTGGCTGCTGGCAGGTAATCTTGGCACCTCCGGTGGCGGCGCTATGGCGCTGGCATTCAATGGGCTTCTCTATTTCCTCCTTCTAGCATTGACGGTATTACTTGGTTGGATGGCTCTGCGAAGCATTTGTAGACCGACCCACCTGGCGTTAGGACGTGATGGTCTTTACTATGAATATCACACAGCAATCGGCAACTTCAAAGGGCAATTGTTTCCCTGGACGGAAATCGAGCGCATTGAGATTTTCAAGCCTGGAAGTTCCATAAACCCGGAACATTATCTGGTCCGTTTTCGCTCGCGCTCGAAAAAAAGATTTGATCTTCCTTTAAGATGGCTTCGCAGTCCGGATACAAAGGATTTACTTGCCGGCGCAGTCGACAGTCATCTGACAGATGTTGAAAGAGACCTTGACGTTGCATTCTTCCTTCAGTCACCATCCGTGAATAGCTTTACTGAACTGTGGTTTCAGTCATTGGATTCACCGGTGATTTCCACAAGCAAGCCCTCTTCGACAGATTGACCAAGAAAGGCATTATCCGCTTTTGATGTGCCGTACTTTTGTAATAGAGAGCCATGGTCCTTTGGTTTGACCTATCATAGCGGCCCAGTACCAGTCTGAAGCGCGCAACCAACTATGCCCATGATGGTCTATAATTCGTTCGCTCACGTTGAGTTTTCGTTGGTCGCGTTCAGCGATCAGTGTGTGCCAGAGGACTCCTTGATCGTCCTTCGTCAGGCAGTCCTTACTCAATTTGTACCCGGTGCCCTTCAGACAGTCCTCGGCCGGGTGTAACTGGCGAGTAGGAGACTTGATAGTGCGGAAGATAATTTCCGACTGGCCGTCCGAAAATTTGGCTATTTCGCCCGGGAAGCGAGATTGAAACTGCCTCTCGAGCGAGCTCAGAGGTATTCGCTTTAGGCTATATTGCTCGGCACGATCGTGCCAGGGATCTGGTTTGATAGCCAAGCTGGCGTCTACGGATCGAGCCTGCACCAATGGTGCTGATCCTGCCACTAGGCAGAGAAGACAATAGACTGTCACTGGCAACTTCAAACGGCGTCTGTATGCCGGGCGGAGCTCGTCTGAAGATTGAGAAGAAACTGTTGGCGTTTCTGAGGGACCACCAGGTTTATACGAGTGCTTGCTAGCCAAAAGAATTAGCGTGGACGTAAGTGCAAAGCAGGCGGCGCCCAAACCTTCGTGCACGTATGGATTGTCCGCCATTGAAGCGAATCCCGAAAGATATAGTAAGGAGAGGATAAGGCTTCGGAACACGTTACCGACGATCGCGGAGGCTACGGAAATGCAAATGAGAGTAAGAGTTCTTCTAACTTTTGCCTGTTCTCTGTAGGCAAGCAACAGTCCTAAATACGCGGAAAACCAGAGGAAGTGAATGCCGGCGCACGGGGCGTCTATATTGATTTCTTGACCGTTTGCGCTGAGCATTGTGCCGGCAAGATCAACTGAAAAACTGCAGATGGATAGTAGGGCGGCAACTATGTGGCTGATCCCCAGACGTAACGGGAAGCCTGCGAAGAAATTCAAAGAAGAAATGATTGGCAAGGATAGCAGCATTAGACCAAGAATTGGAACGGAGCCAGCCCAAATGAGGTAGCGATCAAGAAACAGCCATAAGCTCAATACCATCACAATCGCCAACACCAAGTTGGGCGCATGATGAAGCAGGAGTATATAGCTAAGCAGCAATCCAGAAAGGAATAGCCAGTTCATGGAAAATTTTGTCGGCAAAGAAGGCTGCATCAACTTCTGCTTGTAATAGCCAAACATCGCCAAAACTAGAGCGGTGATCAGTGCAAGCACGCCGAGCGAATCCTCAGAGCCGTCTGAGAGCCTGCGAAGGTACCATGGGAAGAGCGGCCAGAAGGCCGCAGTTCCCAGAATAATTGGTATTGCTTTAATGTTCATCTTGCATCGCCGGTAACCAACGGTTTCGGATCGCAAACCACAGGCAAGCGAGCACGCAGAAAAATAAGACCCAGTCGCGTGGTTCAGGTGCTGCAGACACATCTAATTCAGAGGCAGTTTCGGCAATCAGCCCGGGACTTTTCGGAGTAGTCGTCGGGTGAGGAGACGGTGCGATTTCATCATGGTGAACGACTGACGTTGATGTGCTTTCTTGCTTTTGCGAAGGAGGAGTAAGACCGTACTTCTCATAATCCTTTTGCGTCTCAAGAACGACGGCTCCACTTACCGGTGTAACTACTCGGTACTGCTTAGCAATCGCCACAGCCGCAGCAAAATCTTCGCATTTATTGGGTCTGAGCTTAGATATCACATCATTAGCCCAAAGCGGTGATAGATCGATCTGGCTCTCGCCGCTTTCGTCTGAGACCAGGTCGCCAGTCTCCTGACTGAAGCTCGGTTCGTAAGTGAGCGAGTTCGTTTTCCACGTTAAGAATAACTGCTCGAGTGTCGACAGAGGCGAGGTTACCACAGACAATCTCGATACATTGGTAATTCCGTCGAGTGCTTCAATAGTTCTGTTCGGGCCATTTTTCAGTTGAAGCTCATAAAGTCTGACGTTTGAACCTGCTATGGCGAGTCTGTCCGCCAGCGGGTCAGGATCGTCGATCTTCACGGGCTGCGGGCCATGCAACCAGAGAATTGCACCATCTCGGCGATGGACCAAGCTATCGGCGGCAGTGATCAAAGCCTGCGTGTCGTCTTGTCCTCCAACGAACGTCTGGCATTGCAAATTTGAAAGAGCACCGGCCCATGCCGGTTCGGACGAACTGGCTATATTGTCGGCAAGTGTCTCAACTTTATCGCCAGCACGCAAAAGCGTCAGCCTTATACCGCTAGGAACATTCTTAAGTGCCTGTGCGACTTTCTCGGCGTCTTCGGCCACAGCTAAAGAACCGTCAACCACGATTACAAGTTGAGCAGGTCTTTCGGTCGTCTTTGCTTCTATTCTCTGAACTATTAACTTGCCGTTTGCGGTTGAGTCCCTGTGCCACGACCAGTTCAGTTGTGGATTGTGTTTGACGATCAAAGTGGCTTTACCTTGGGAAAGATCGGCATTCGAGATGCTCCCATCAAGAACCCCTGACTGATTGGGCCTGAGCAATTGATCTGGATTAAAGACCTGACCATCTGTTCTCAGATGGATGGAGTGCTTGCCAACTTGAAAATTTCGCTCGAGGAACATTGGCAAGGTCAGGTAAGCTCGATTCTCAGATTGAACAGATAGAGGCGCTGTAATCCCAATTTGAATGTGCATTGTGCCCTGCGGTGGTACTGGAAAACATTGCACTAATAGTCGATCAGGTCCATAAGTAGTTACCAGCAATGGATCGCGTCTTTTTGTGACGACAGCACGATAAGCCGTCCTGGTCTTATTGCGGGAATCGAATGCAGCTGGTCTAGGTTGCCCATTGATCCAGAGCAGTACATTGGAAACAACTGCATGCGATGGCAGGAGAATTTGCGCTCTAGCCTCTCTCTGGTATTTTGATACATTGTTGAATTCCATATCCCAGTTAATCGTCGCAGCGTTGCCGGCCGAATCGACAACACCATTCATGTCCGAGCGCGTTAGTGTTACTCCCCTGACTACACCGCCAACTGTCTCTCCGGCCAATTCTGCATCGGCGTCAAAAACATCATCGGCGCCCGCCCAATCCGACCAGTCGGTAAACTCGCGAATTTTCCCGCGAAAACTCGCGGGAATGCCCCTGGAATTGAACGGCCTGCCAGTCGCTCGATAGTAAATCTCGCGTGCCTTTGACGATGGAACCTGTCTACCCTGTTTAAAAATGCTGCCGAGGATGTCCGTTGGGCTAGATTGTTCGTAGCACATCCTTAGCATCGTATCCTCGTTTCCGAACGCTCTCAACAAGAGCAGTCCATTGGCGCTTGTCGCCGGATCGTTCGCCATGTTCATGGCTACGCGAGTGGCAGTTGAGGGAATTTCTATCGCCAAAAGCGCTAAAAGACCACA
>PSRH01000028.1 GCA_003175915.1 Candidatus Melainabacteria bacterium
TGCAAGGCCAGGTCGCGCATGTCTTTCAAGACTTTACCTTCAGCAAGCTGCAATTCGCGTTCCTGGGGAGTGACGTTGCCGCTGTTCACCAGAGCTGCTCTTTCGGCCAGCATCTTGTCAATTTCGCCCTGCAGTTGCGTAGCCTTGGCCCTGGTCGTTTTACCGTCTAAACCGCGCTGCTTCGCCTTACAGTCGTTATAGAAATTTTCACCCATCTCGTACATTTCCTGGGCAACACCAATCCAGATACCAGGAATGGTGGTGATAAAACCGCCCTCTAATCTCGTATTTGGAGGTTGTTTGTAGAACTTCCCGGGGATCTGCAGATTATGGAATTTAATTACCGTACGGGTCGCACCTCGATGCACGCCGCGCAGCGCATAAATTATGAAGACCAAAACACCAGCTGCTACTGTCTGAGCCGCCGCTTCGTCACCTGCAAACGTCCGCCATTTCCGCCATTTGCTAACTTTGGCATCTTCGACACGGAAGTACGTATTCATGCGCTCCAGTTGGAATATCTTGCCGGCAATTTGTTTAGTCAAACTTTCGACTTCATCAATGCTGACACCTCCCGACAGCGTTGTTCCTGAGGCGGCAACCAGCCTGCCGTTAGGAGATACCGACATCTGATCGGAAGTAGCATCGTCAAATACATTTAGTTTGGAGTCGCCGGTCATCAAAGCGAGACTGTCCCGGATTACGTGCGGGGCGGTACCACTTACGGCCTTGCATTGATCAATGATCCGCTCGCCTTCCTGTTGCGCTTCACTAGGTGTGCTAAATAGCTTCAGCCCTGATTCAACTGTCGCTTCGGCCGAATCAAGCGTGGTCTCGTTAGCATCAGAGTCATTGGCCGGTGCTATATCCAGATTCAAGGGTCTCAGTCCGGTTTCTGCTCCCCTCATAACTACAAGCGTAGCTTCGTCGAGATTGTTCCCTTGTTTGTCCATCGCCTCCGGAGAGTTCGCCCAAGCCAGCGAATAACAAACGCTACTTTGCAGAAGGATGCTACAGGCCGTACCAATGGATAAGAGTGAAAGACACTTTCGTTTGAGCCGAGAGGACGATTGGCTTGTCATAATTTCCTTTGCTCGCGCTGTTGAGTAAAACTCAGCTGGATATGTTCAACTATGCACTCTGATGTCCAAACTCGATTATCAGCCGGTCGGCAGTACTATCCATTGACCGATGCTTCCTCGCGCTTCAGTCTCAAAATGCCTCTCCTACGCCACCATATATACTGTCAATGACACAACCCCACATTCTAAGTCAGGAGCGGATGTTTGTGTCTGTTGACTTCCGTCTAACCCACCGACGTCTCATCGTTAGAACCAGTTGGCTTTCTACTTCACCTGACCAGAACGCTGATGGACAGCGGGCCTACGCTAATCATTAGCAACCAGGCGCGAACAGCTCTAGCGAAATTCTATAGAAAATCTAATTATGCTCTGGCCAACAGTGTCTCCGCTAGAAGACAATCAAATCGGGTAATAGCAAAACGGTTCCGCTTCAGTCTTGTGTTCCATCTCGTAGATGACATCTTCTTTGAGTTTGGCGGCTTCTGGAGATTTTGGTTGATATGAAGGAGCGATCAGCTCATTCAATAGTTGTGTGCGCTTATCTGTGGTGGTTTCAGTTACTTCAACCCCTGCTGCCTTGCTTTTAGTCGCTGTATTTTCAGCGACTAATTCTTCGGCCAAAGATGGCGACAGCGAACTTATTACAGCAACAACTTGCACGGCCAAAAACGCCTGAATTTTTCCGGAATGCGCCTTCGACAACTTCATATATAGCCGTCCTCCGAACCAACCCTAATCGCGTACACAACATTGCTAGCCACCCGTGAGACATTATCCACGATTGGGGTGATAGCAGCAAATTCGATCGGTCAAGAACTCATTGCTTGGAAACCGTCAAGAGCATATCTTGAGTGGAGCGAAAGCAATCCTTTAGCTTGCTCAGGTGTTCCCGGGCTTCTTTCCAATCTGGACTTTGGGCAAGCTGTTCCAATAATCGGGCCTCTTGCAGCATGGCACTCATGCGCAGCATCATGCAAGATCCGGCCAGTTCATGAGCAGTCGAACGCAACTTGGTTGCGTCGCTCTGATCAATGGCGTCATCCAGCCTGACAATAATTTGTTTGGAAGAATCAACGAATAGTTCGACAAGCTCTTGCAAGCGTTTAGCCGTGTACTTTCCTTTTAAATAGTCAAAATCGACCAGCTGCTCGCGCGGCTTAAGGCTGGCTCGTTGTTCGGGACTGAGCGTAAGACGGGCCTGGCTACCGGACATCAATTGGGCCAGAGCTTGAGCATTCGGAATAAAGCGCTGCAGCGATCTTTCCAGAAGAGTGAAGTCGATTGGTTTGGCTAAATAATCGTCCATACCTGCCGATAGACATTTTTCGCGATCTCCGTCCAGGGCCTGAGCGGTCATAGCAATAATCGGTATGTGACCGCCTTGCGATTGTTCCTGGCTGCGAATCAATTTTGTCGCCTCAAACCCATCCATCTCAGGCATTTGACAATCCATAAGGATGACGTCGTAACAGTTTTCAGCTAAGGCTTTCAAGGCTTCCACGCCGTTGCCAACAGCCTCGGCTCTAAGCCCCAATTCCTCCAATTCCATAAGGATGACGCGCTTGTTGACGAGATTGTCTTCTACCACCAAAACCTTCTTCAAGCGATCGAGCAATTCCCCGGGTTGGCGCCTTTTCTCTAAGCTCAATGAGGTTCTGACATTCTGATGAATATCCTCTTCACGGTTTACGAGATTGCACAAGCAAGTCAAAAGTTCAGAGCGCTTAATCGGTTTGGAGATCTTGGAAGTAAAATACTGATCGATCAAACTTTGCTCATTCTGAGAGTCACCCAATCCATAGGCTAGAACGATCTCAGTCCTGGTACTCTTACAAACCTCAATCAGCTCGGAAGCGAAGCTAACCAGGTGTCCGAGAGGACTCAACAAATTTATAACGACGAGCGAAAACGATTTCTTTTCTTGGCAACTGATTCGCACCAAATTCAGTGCTTCCGGTACGCTCGCCGCACTGCAAAATTTTGCGCCCCATTCACTTAGATAGTTCTCGATAATGCTTCGACTGGAGGCAACGTCATCCACGATTAGAACTGACAGCTCGTCGAAGCTGGGAATGTCAACGGTGTCCTCAATATTGGCAGAGCTAAGTTCCAAGGGCACGACAAACCAGAAATTGGCGCCCTGACCTAAACGGCTTGTCACCCCAATTTCACCACCCATAAGTTCAACAAGTCTTTTGGAAATGCTGAGACCAAGCCCAGTACCACCATATTTCCTATTTGTGGCGCCGTCTGCTTGCACGAAGGGACTAAATATTCGTTCGATCGCCTCCTGAGCAACGCCGACACCTGTGTCAATAACGGCAAACCTCAAAGTGGTGCTGCCATTATTCACATTTTCAACGGTGGCCCGGATCACCACTTCCCCGTTAGGAGAGAACTTGATGGCATTGCTAGTAAGGTTAGTAAGGATTTGTCTTATGCGGCCAGCATCGCCGCACAGATATCTGGGAACATCGGGAGAGATATAGGTGGCCAGAGAGACGTTGGCGCTGCGCGCCTGAGCAGCGAAGAAATCCCCAATGCCCTCGATCAGGGCTGCCGGTTCGAACTCCACCGACTCAAGTTGTAGTTTGCCGGCTTCCACCTTAGAGAAATCGAGAATATCGTTGATCACCGATAAGAGCGAGACACCGACGTCTCGCAATATGGTCAAATTCTGATGCTGCTGTTCTGCCAGCGGACTACGCAAGAGGATGTTAGTGATACCAATGATACCGTTCATAGGAGTGCGGATTTCATGACTCATGTTGGCGAGAAATTCTGATTTGAAACGAGATGCCTGCTCCGCCTGTTCTTTTGCCGATTTCAGGGCATCTTCCGTCTCCTTCTGCAAGGTGATATCGCGGGTAACTTTGCAAAAACCGACAAGCTTTTCTTGGTCATCGTGCACAGCGGCAAGCACAACGTGGGCTCTAAATCGCGATTGATCCTTTCTTACTCGCCAGCCTTCAACTTCCAGACGACCTTCCCGGGCGGCAACTTGCAACTCTTCATTTGGTTTGTCAGCGGCTATATCTTCCTTAGTATAAAAACGAGAATAGTTTGTCCCTAAGATTTCGTCGGCACTATAGCCCGTAATCCGCTCAGCCCCTTCGTTCCAGCTGGCAACCTCGCCGTCGGGATTGAGCATGACGATGGCGTAGTCCTTGACACCAAGGACAAGAAGGCGAAACATCTCTTCGCTTTTTCGCAAGCGTTCTTCCGCATTTTTACGCGCGGTAATATCCCTTACAACCTTGCCAAACCCCGTGAGCGTGCCTTCCTTGTCTCTTAAGGCGGTCAACTCAAAGCTGGCCCAAAATCGTGATTTGTCCTTCCTGACTCGCCAGCCTTCATCCTGGAATCGACCAGCGATTCTCGCCAGTCTCAGTTCGACTTCGGGCTTGCCTGTTTTGACATCTTCATCCGCATAGAATTGGGAACAGTGACTACCGATAATCTCTTCGCCGTTGTATCCCTGAATTCGTTCCGCTCCGTCGTTCCAGCGGACAACGTGGCCGGTATCATCAAGCAGGATAATGGCGTAATCCTTCGCCCCGGAAACCAAAAGGCGGAACATTTCGTCGCTCTTCCAGGCTTCAGCTTGCTCTTCACTAAACATATTGCCTACTTAAGCGACCCACGGAGCGGGGCTTCTGTTGCCGAAAAAATTGCCGGTTGAGAAATGGCCTATTGTTGAAATTTTATCTGAAATCGCGGCTTAGAATCACCTTCGCCAAATGCATTTTGTTCCCTCCCATACACAAGATTCAAACCTGGCAGGTTGATAATTTAAGTCTTTCTTCCCTTCAAACAACCGTGGAAAGAGGGTGATCGCCGGTACTGATGCACTAGAATTGACCGGTGTTCAAAGTTAATCCCATGTCAGAATTTGTTGCGGACTCAGCCCTAGAGCCACTCGCCTCGGCTTCAACAACGGCCAAAGTGGCCCTCTTAAGTTGTGGTCTCGGGAATGTAAACCGGGGATTTGAAGTTTCTACAGCTCGGCTCTTTGAAGCAATCAAACACTCGCAGAATGTGAAGGTAAGATTGTTCACAGGCGGAAGCTTTCCGGGCGGCACTCAAGTTCCCAATTTACCGCGCGACTTTCTTCTCAAGACAATTTTGAAAATCGCCTCGCTTTTCAACGAGCGCCGTGTCTGGGAATTTGCCTATGGCATCGAACAGGTCACTTTTGCCTCAGGAGTGATCGGTCAGTTGATCGCCTGGCAGCCACAGGTTGTCTGGACGAAAGAGGCTCCCTTGGCTCACGTTCTTCTGGCTTTGCGCGATCTCTTCAGGCTCAAATTCCGCATCGTCTTCGCCAACGGCGGTGGTTTCAAACCGAGCACTTACCAGATGTTCGACTACATCCAGCATTTGCAGGCCACTTCCTATGAGGAAGCGCTGAAACATGGCATTCCACCTAGCAAAATGCAAACTTTACCGAATGTCTTACCTTGGATAGCCCCCACAATTTCCCGGGAAGCCGCCCGTGCTTCCTTCGGCTTTGCGCCAGAAGACTGGGTGATCATCTCGGTGGCTGCCTGGAATCGTTATCACAAGCGAATCCATTATTTGATTGAGGAAGTAGCTGCCATTCAAGATGAAAATACCAGGCTATTACTCTGCGGGCATCCAGAGCCTGACACAAACGCGCTCAAATCCCTGGCCAAGAGAAAGCTTGGCAATAAGGTGCAATGGCACACCCTTCCCAAGGCAGATATTCCGCGGGCGCTGAAAGCCGCCGACGTGTTTGTCATGGCCAGTCTCGAGGAACTGTTCGGGTCCGCAGGCGTTGAGGCAGCCATGGCCGAGCTGCCCGTAATTATGCATCCGCATGGAGCCAGCCGCATTCTCAGCCAGCATGGCTTTGAGGCGACCGATTTATCAGAACCGGGCAAATTAGCTAGCCGGCTTCAACAACTGCGAGCCACTCCAGCAGATCCCGATGCGCTTAAACATTTGGCCAATTCTCTCAAATCGAGCTTGAGCGAAGACGCTCTTACCGAGAGATTCATCAACATGATCAAGCAGATCGCCGATCAATGATGGATGGCAAACCAACCGAGTGCGATAAAGAGAACCAGTAAAAAGAGCCCGATTGCTGCGATCACCCTTTTGTCCTTGGGTAGATCTATTTGATCGTCCTCGGCTTGTTCCTGATCAAGGACCTTTTGATTTCCACCGTTTTGCCTGTGATCAACGGAGGCATCCTGGGCTGGCGGGTTGTCTATGCGATCGGCAGTTTTTGTTCCGAAACGCGAGGCCGAATAAGGTTTATCGGCAACAGCCGTCGGTCGATTGCCCGGATAATCGCCAGCTGGGACAGAAACACTGACCTTACCCAAGCGCGCCAGGCTGTCGGCCATATTCGATTGGCGACCATCGATGTCGCCAATGCCGAGCGTGTAAGCGACAACCTCCAGTGCACTATAAAACTCCTGCATAGATTGAAATCGCGCTGCCGGTTGCTTTTCTAATGCTTTGAACACGGCTGCTTCCAGGTCTTTTGAGATCTTCAGATCTGGTCGTGCCTGAGAAAATGATGCCGGTTTCTTTTCAACATGCATCTTCATGGTATCAATGATCGTGTCACCCATGAGTGGCGGCATGCCGCTCAGGGCCTCGTACATGAGCACACCCATCGAGTAGATGTCGGAGCGAACATCAAGCGTCTCACCCAGGCATTGTTCAGGACTCATATAAATGGGACTACCAAAAATCTCACCGGTTTGCGTCAGATTTTGAGGTTGTTTACCGGAGGAAGGCATGAATTTGGCAATGCCAAAGTCGACAACCTTAACAATGTCCTTCTTTCCTTCTTCTTCGACCAACATGATGTTGCTGGCTTTAAGATCGCGATGAAGCACACCTTTTTTATGAGCGTGTTCAAGAGCATCACAAGCCTGCAGGAAGATCTTTACCGCCTTCTGCTCATCGACGTGATTGCCCCGCTTGATCACGTCCGATAGACTCTCCCCAACCAGGTGGTCCATCACTATATATGGTTGCTTAGTAGATTCGGCTATTCCATAATCATGCACGCCAATTACGTTTGCATGCTTTAATAAACTGGCGGCCTGAGCTTCCTGGCGGAATCTTTTGGTGCTTGTCTGATCGCTTACCAATTGCGACTGCAAAACTTTGATAGCGACGATCCGATCCATGTGTTGATGGTGGGCTTTGTAAACAATGCTCATGCCCCCACGTCCAATTTCCGATAAGATTTCATACTTGCTGTCCAAAATACTGCCGACCAGGCTGTCTACTACAGGCGCCAGTATCATGCCGTCTTCACGGCAGACCATGTCCGAGGCTTCGTAAATTCGCCCGCATTTCGGATTCGGACAACGTTTTTTCTTTTCGGATGAGGGTCTATTAACAGCCGTCACAGCGCCCTTTCTAATTGAAACCCCTGACCAGTGATAGCGAGTTTTTCTACGAGGATCTTTCCCCAGTCAAACCAATTATTCCCACTCACCTAAGAAGGTAAATCGGCCAAAACTGCTTCCGCGGCCCTTCGACCCGACAACAGCGCACCCTGGATAGAGGCCGTGTCCCTGTGATCGCCACAAACAAAGACACCTTGACGCAATTTCACAGGTCGTTGAAGGCTAGCCAACGCGGGTGGATTTTGGTTTGGCTGGGCGTGTTTGACTTTGTAAGTTCTTAAATAGCGCCACTTAATCGCGTCCTCAGGGAACCATTCCACCAGCTGCTTGCGTACCATGGCTTCGAACTCCAACTCCTCCTCATCGTTATAGCCAAGCACGCTCACCGAAATAAGAGAGTGCCCTTCCGGAGCGTATTTCAAACAAACATTGCTAAGAACCGACACATTGTTTATCGGTCCCCGATTATCGCCATTAAGAAGCACAATCGGTTCCTCCCAGGGTGGTTTTAAGGCTGCATAGTAAAGACACATCACCGAGCGATAGGCAGGCGCCGGCAGGTCCGGTAAAAGTCTGGCAGCTTCAATACCATCGGTGGCGACAACAATGGCCTCGGCTCCTAGGGTTTCAGCCTGGCCAAGATTAATAATGCCATCCTGAAGAGAAAGTACCCGGGCGTTTGTCCTGATCGACACCGGCGCCAGCTTTTTGGCCAGTTGCCGAGAAATCGCCCCGATGCCCTCTGCCGGTAATGCCGCCGTCCCTTCTGATAACATGCGAAAAACCAGCTCGAACATACGACTGGAAGTGTTAAGGGCCGGCTCCAGGAAGATGCCGCTGAAAAATGGTCGGAAGAAGCGTTCGATCATGCTTTTTGAGAAACCTTCGTTCTTGAGAAATTCAAGCGTAGTTGTCTCAGGATGAAGCTCTAGCTCTGGCAGACTGCTTCGCAAAATCCTTTCCTTCAATCTGAAAAGTTTGAATTTGTCTTCCAAGGTGCCGATCGGTGTGATCAGGGAGGTGAATATGTCGAGCGGATGCCGCATAAGGTCGCTAATTTTGTAGATTTTGCCTTGCCACCTCACCAGGGCGCTGGCCTGAAAGGAATGAAGATCGAGCTGGCTATAGTCGAGCAGTCGTTGAGCTTCTGGGTATGCCGTCAGCAGTACCTGGAATCCTCTGTCCAAGAAATATTCATCGAAATGGTCCGTTTGCACCCGCCCGCCTAGATGCTTGTTTGCTTCCAGAAGCAAGAACGGCATTTCTGCTTCTTTCAGCCTCAAAGCACAGGAAAGGCCTGCCAGACCTCCTCCGATTATGATCACCCTTGGTGCCACTTTCATGAACTAAGGCCGGACCTTGTCAGCCGTCATTGAATGGCGATCCAGCAGCTCGACGGCATTGCCGGCCGGGTCTTTTACGTAGACAGATCTACTGCCATCCCGATGCGTTTCTAACGGACCATACTGCTCAGCATCACTTACTTTAAAAGCAAGGTGAGCAGGGTGCTGACTGGGGATGACGAGAGCCAAACGAATATTGTCGAAATTGAGAAATGCCCAAGATTCATCCTGATAATCGACCGTACAGCTAAATTGTTTCGTGTACCAAGCAACCGCCGCTCCTATATCGTTTACTGATATGGCCACGTGATCGATGGCGTCCAGGGATTTTTCCTTACCAGTGGTCATGCTCCTATTCCTCGGCTCAAATGAAGACCTCGGCCGGTCTAATCTTCTTCTATTGTCGCTCAAGCTGCAAGGGCCTATTGAGAATGCTGCCCGAACAACGAATTCTCAGTCGTTGCTGCCTTCGCCAGAGGAAAGGGTAAACCAAAAGACGCTACCCCGTCCTTGATTGTCTTGAACGCCAATCCGGCCGCGATGCCCCTCGACAATCGCTTTGCAGATGGCCAAACCCAGGCCGGATCCTTGCCGTGACTCTTTGCCCGGCGTTTGCACTTGTTGAAATCTTTCAAAGATTTTCTCTCTGGAATCGGCCGGTATGCCTGGACCGTTGTCTTTGACTTTAACGATCACCAGGTCATCTTGCTTCTCTGCTTCAAGACTGACCTTACCACCTGGAGCGCAGTATCTGATGGCGTTAGCAAACAAATTTACCAGTACTTGAACAATCCGCTTCTTGTCAGCGACAACCTTCAAAATGTTTGCCGGCAGCTCTAGCTTTACGTTTGATTCTTCGGCCAGGTCGTAAACAGCATCACCGGCTAGTTCAGCAAGTTGAGAAATCGGGACAACCTCCAGCTGAAGATCAAAGACACCACTGGACAGCTTCTCAAATTCCAATAACTCCGAAATCATGTTGATCAGCCGAGTCACACTCCTTTCGGCAGACTTGGCTCTCACTATGCCTGTGTCATTCAAGGCACCATACTGACCTCTGAGCAGTACTGCCAGAGTCACTTGCAAAGACGAGAGCGGCGAACGCAAATCGTGGCTCATCATCGAAATGAAATCTTGTTTCTGGGCGGCCGCTTCCGACAATTGTTCCACCATAGCGTGAAAGACTTTATCCAATTGTCCGATTTCGTCCTG
>PSRH01000122.1 GCA_003175915.1 Candidatus Melainabacteria bacterium
CTATCCCGACCCCCATTAGCGAACGTCGACCAGATAATCATTGTACAGGCAATCCATCAGCCCGAATGGAATTCCTTATGGTGTGACCGCCACCTGGTTCATTTCCAGCTGGAGGTGCCGGATGCCGACTTTGTTCTCTGCTTTAACAAGTGCGATCTGGCCAATGAGGATGAGGTGACCGCTTTACGAAGTATTTATGAACCGCTTGGATATCGCGTAATAATTTGTTCGGCAAGAAGTGGCGCCGGGGTGCCAGATCTTGGTGAGATATTAGCCGGCAAAATTTCCGTTTTGGCGGGTCCTTCCGGAGTGGGCAAATCCAGCTTGCTCAATGCTTTGAAGCCTGATCTCAATCTCAAAGTCGGCGAGATGAAGAATGAATTTGGCGTGGGCAGGCATACGACAACGGCAAGCGAGATCTATAGATTGGCCAAGGATAAAGGCAATGCTTTCACTTGGGTTGCCGATACCCCCGGCTTCAGCCTGGCTGAGTTACGACACCCTGAGCCGGCTGACGTTGCCTGGCTCTTTCCTGAGATCAGCCGCCTGAGCCAAGATTGTCGGTTTTCCAACTGCCTTCATCTGGTTGAACAGGGATGCAACATACTGAGTAAGCTGGTAGAAATCTCTCAGGAGCGCTACCAGAGCTACGCTGTGTTAGTAAATGAAGCGCAGGCTGAACAAAAGCTGCAACAGGAAACTTCGAGCAAAGTCGAAGCAAAGGTCAAGTCGGTCGGCGGCAAAGCCGGACGGGCTAAAGCGATTCCACGCCTAAGCGAACGCTACCGAGCGCCCTCCCGTCGTCTCGAAAAACAGCGACTGAGCAAAAGCGAATTTGAAGGTGACGATCTTACCGAGCAGGATGATTCAGAAGGAGGTGGAGAAGGCTGATGGACTTTTCATTCGAAACTGACAAACCAACAAACAAAAAGAAGGGGGACGACGCCCCGCCAAAGGACAAGCCTACACGAGATCCGGAACTGATCAATACATTGCGGGACATTACGACGGCCGTAGGGAGTGCCGCCCAAGGTGGAGATAGCCTCTTTGGTCTGACCACCGCATTGGCGGTGGCATCCAAAAACGAAGCATTTAAAATCTCTAGCTTAATCAGCAAACTGGGAAGCAAAGATCGGGATGAAGCAAAAACAGCCTTTGAAGAACTTTTCGATTACGTCAAGAGTGGCAGCAAAGCAAACGAACAATTGATGGCTGCTATCAAGGGAAAAGATAAGCAAATTGCTGACCGGGCCTGGACAGCCCTCAGCTGGCGGATCAGCCCTACGCACAGCCTGATCAGGGATTTCAATCTAGATCCTTTCAAGAAAAAAGGCGAAGATGTGACTAAAGAGGAATTGATCCGCCGCTTTGTCAAAGCTCGTACCAGCGAACTTGAGCGGATCCGAGAAGGAACAAAGCTTGACGACTTCGACAAAAATAGAATCGAGGAACAAATAAAAGAGCTTCGCTCTCACTTGAAAGACTGAAGTAAGATCGTCATCAAAATAAAAGGGGAGATTCCAACTTTTGAACCTCCTTGGGATCGATAATTACCGAATAGTCCAGGCATCCAGCGTTTATGTAGATGCGATCCTGCGCCAGGAGATCTTTGTCCATCCACAGCGGCAATCCAAAAATTCCTGCAAAAGGATGGAGCTCGCCGAAATTGCAACCGGTCATCTCTTTGAGCTGTTCTTTGTCGGCTAGGCGTAGTTTCGTCGCTCCGACAACTTGCTTGAGGTTGTCCAGATCAGCTCTTTTGTGCCCCTGTATGGCAAGCACCGCATAAGCTGTTGCCCCGTCCTTTGTGTACCTAACGAGCAGAACTTTAGCTTGTTGCTCGTAGCGGGTGTTGAGCGTGCGATTGTATTCTTCGGCGCTGGCCGCCGGGGGATGGTCTATGCCTTCATAGGCTATCTCACGTTCGTCGAGGTAGGTTTCAATTGCGGTTTTAGCCTTCTGCATAACGCTCCTTTGGGTTTGCTTTTGCTCCGGGTTTGCCCGAGCGTGGCTATTGAAGAACCGCATCTTGCTGCCAGGGGAGCATGCCGACCGAATATTGCAGGGCGGATAGCTCAGCGGCAACACGGGTGTCATCCCAACCGAGCAGTTGCTGCATGAGTTGAGTTACTTTGGGAGCCGCTTCCAGGCACTGGCGGTGGTGAAGCTGGGCAAGGCGGATGCGCCGGGCGAGCAGGTCTTCGAGCGAGACAGCCATTTCTTTGTTGACGCAGTAAGGAATCTCGGCCATGATCGGTGGAAAATCAGGACAGATGCGCTCGTTCAATGTAGGTTCCTTCTCGATAATGTCTAGAACGGCAAGAGCGTCTTTTCCGTAGGAAGCGGTGAGATGGTCGATGGTTGCCGGTTCTATAGACAATTTGCGGGCTTTGGTCGATATTTGAGCTGTCGATGTCAAAAAGTCTTGCTTGTCCAACCAGCCTCCCAACATCATTCGTTTGGTGCGAGAGATTTTGGCGTCGACTGCGGCCAGTTGCGGGAAAAGTTCGAAAACCCGCTCGAGTACTTGATTGGCCATGATCCGGTAATTGGTTAACTTACCGCCCACCACGCCAATCATGCCGCCGGGGCCGTCGAAGATCTCATGCTCGCGGGAAATATTACCGGTGACAGTGGGCGCGGCGTTGCCATTTTTAACGGCAAGACCTTCTCGATCAGCCTGCCTGAGGGCTGGTTCGCCATGACCAGCAAGCGGCCTGAGACCGGCCCAGGTAGCGGTGACATCGCTACGATTGAGGCGGCGCTGGCCGTTGTAGCTGTTCACTACAGTCAAAAGGTAATCGACTTCGTCGGCGTTAGCCATGGGATTGTTGATGTCGTCTTTGTAGAGTGTGTCAGTCGGCCCGATCATCAAGGCTCTTTGCCAGGGCACCACAAAGACGTAGCGCTTACCTGGTGCAGGCAAGAAGAGGGCGGTATTAGTTTCGAAAGCGGACTGGGGTACAACGATGTGAACGCCTTTTGAAGGAAGAACGCGGTTTCCCCAGCGTTTATCGAGCAATCTTGTCACGCCGTCCGACCAGACTCCGGTAGCGTTGATGCAGGCTTTGCAGCGGAACACGACCTTGCGGCCACTGTAGCGGTCGCGGCACTCCACCCGGTTGATACGGTGGTTTTCGATACCAAATCCAGTGGCTTCCATATAGTTGATGGCATGAGCGCCGCTGGCGCAAGCCGATTTGATTACTTCCAAAACCAGGCGCGCATCATCGGTAATTGCGTCGTGAAAACGCAAGCCCCCGATAATCTGAGAGTCCTCCAGGGCCGGAGCGGATTCCAAGACTTCTTTGCGACTGATCCGTTTGTGCCGCTGTGATTGGCCGGCTGTGAAGGAGAGGAGATCATAGAGGGTCAAACCAAGCGAGGCCTTAAGCTGAAAAAAGGGATGCCCTTTACTGAGAGGCAGGACAAAGCTGAAATCGCGAATTAAGTGGGGAGCAAGAGACTCGAGCAATGCCCGCTCGCGGCAAAGTTCGCTGGTCAGCTTGAAATGAAGCTGCTCCAGGTATCGCAAACCGCCATGAATCAGCTTGGTAGTCCGGCTGGAAGTGCCTGAAGCGAAGTCGTCCTTGTCAATCACTATTACGGACAATCCGCGACAGGCGGCGTCCTGTGCGATGCCCGCTCCTACTACACCGCCGCCAATAATGACAAGATCGAACTCTCGTAAGGAAGCCAGCTCTAAAATCTGTTCGCGTGTCTTCATCTCTCCAACTGAAAAGTTTAACGTTTAGAGACTACCACCATTTGACTTGTCCTTGCCAATACTGGACAAAGCAGTGTTCGCATGTTAGCCGTCTTGTAGATAACTGTGATGGCAAGCTTAGATTTTGCCCATTTTGGAAGAAAGCTGAAATATCGTTCGTGCAAGCTACAGACTGCTTGGCGTATCCTGTAGAACAACTTTTTCGAGAACTCAGGCTCAGAGACGATGCCGAATTGAGAAAAAGAGATATATTTGTCCCGCGCATTTTTTGCTTCAAATGAGGTTCCTGGTTTGTATTCAATTTCGGCTGTATCGAAAAAAGCGGCTGTGAAAGCAACGAGATTCGTCTCGCTCAGCCTTTCTCTGGCAATGGTCAGCACTGTCGGTGGTGGCTTAACATCGCTGGCGGTTTCCCAGGTAGGAGAGCATCCTAAGCCGGTAGTCACCAATGTTGATCAAAACAAGAACGGCTCGCCCGCCACGCTCAACATTCAACAGATTCCCAGCCTGGTAGACCTTCCCCAAACACCCGAATCGATCGAAAGGGTTTCCAAGCTAGAGGACGAGGGTGAAAAGCTTTTCGTCAACCACATTCTCGACAAGGCTCTGGCGAAATGGCAAGAAGCTTATGGCTTGTCGCTGGAGATGAAGTACTCCGAGGGAGAGGGAAGAGCCCTGACTAATATGTGTCGGATTTTCCTCGAGCGCGGCCAATATGTCAAAGCGAAGTATATGGGCGAGAACGCCATTGAAGTCTTAAGCGGCGTCTCCGATCAGAAGGCGCTTGGGCGGGCCCACCTCTTTCTGGCTCAGGCATATTTCGGGCTTGACAACCAGCTCTGGGCTGGACAGCAGCTCGATCTGGCTATGAAAGCTTTTACTGCTTCCGGTGGTAATAACGCCCCGGACACGGCCAGATTGATGACATTAGCAGCCTCAGTGCTTATGAATATGGGCAAGGTGAAAGAATCGATCCAGTTCTACGAAGCGGCTGCAACTTATTACACCCAAGCAGCCGACTATGCACGCGCTATCGCCAGCCACCTGCGAGTCGTCGACATACTTCTGGCGATGGGAATGTCTACGGCGGCGCTTGAAGAGGCGGAGAAGGCCGTCGGTGTGGCGCGTTCCTCTCCTGATCAACTCAGTAACATGGTGGCGGCTAATTGTGCTTTGGCTAATTGCCGCTACGCCTTAGGTGAGTTCCCTCAGGCCAAAAAACTCTATGAACAGGTGGCAGTGCAGGCAGGCAAACTGAACGGGCAGCAATTGAACAATGTCAGCCGAGCCAATATCAATCTTGGTTATGGCTCCACTCTCCTTGCTTGCGGCGAAGTAGAGCAAGCCAGGCAATGTCTCGAGCATGCTCTCACCTCTTTCAAAAGCGCAGGCATTTCACTGGCTCAGGCTCAGAGCGCCAATGTTTTAGGGGTGCTGGAAGCTTCCGTAGGCAACAACGAGAAGGCTCTCGAGTATTTAAGTGAAGCGCTCGATTTGAATAATCTGATCAATCCCAAGAACGACGTCTTTCATATCCAGATCCTCTCCAATGTGGCCTCCGTCGAGGCCCGTCTTGGTAAGTCTCGCGATGCCCGTTTGCATATAGAACAGGCCCTCGGTCCGGCCAAGAAAATGAAGGACCAGACTCAGGTTGGGCGACTCTTAGCTAGCGACGCGGAAGTGGCTTTGCTCTTAGCCGATCAAGCCCTGGCCGACCAGTGTCTTGCGAAGGCCATTGAAGCCTCTTCCGCGGCCAGCGATGACTCTGCCCTCTGGCGTGAACACGCCTTGCTTGCCAAGATTCAACATGATGAGCACAGGAACAAGGAAGCGCGCGATTCGCTCGTCAGCGCTCTCTCTTTCTTTCGCTCGCCCCAGGCCGGTGTCTTCCCATCTCCTGAGCGCATTTCTTACCCGACCTCGCGTGAGGATCTGGTTGAGCAGCTTGTTGCCTTGCTGGTTAGCGAGGGTATGACTGATCAGGCCCTTTTGGCCGCTGAACAACTCAAAGAAGAGAAATTTATCAATGAATGGCTTCGTCATGGAGGCCAGGTGCGCTCTGAAGACGCTGATCTCTACAACGACGTGGTCAGCCAGCGCTCCCATTTGCACGCGGCTGAAACAGCCAGCGATCCGGCCAAGATTGTCAAAGAATGGCAAGCTTGGATCAATCGCTTCCATTCGATCATCACTCAGAACCGTGTTCTGGCGCGCCTGATCGCTCCGGTGCCTACGACAGTTCCCGAGATTACCAAAGCCGTGCAAAGTTCGCACGGTACGATTTTGGATTATTTGATCGGCCGTGATAGCACCGTTGTTTTTGCCCTCGGTGGTCCGCATATCAATGCCGTGGTATTGCCGGTCGGCAGGAAGAAGCTTGAGAGCCAGGTGAGCAGCTTGTTGTCGGCGGTGCCTAAATCGGAAGATCAAGGTGATCGGGCCCGCATGACGGAAAAGAGAATCCTCCAATCCCTGTACGCAGAGCTAATCACTCCTGAGGTAGAGGCGCAATTGCCAACCAATCCGGACCACATGGTGGCAATCATTCCTGATGGCATATTGTTCAATTTGCCTTTTGCCGCTCTCGTGAACAGCCAGGGTAAATACTTCATCGAGCAGCACACAATTACTCTGGCATCGTCCATGGGGCTCTTGCTTGATAGTCCGCCTCGCTACTCTGACGATTTCAGTCTGGTTGTTGCTTCCGTCGGTCTCAATGGCGATGGTGCCAGCGATGACGAAGCCAATCAAATTTCCGGATTGTTCGAACCCGAAACGGTTACTCGCTTGCTAGGCAAAGACGCCGATATCAAAGCCATTCAAGAGCAGGCAAAAGGCAAAGCGGTGGTTCACATCGCCAACGACCTGACCTTCTCGGCCAGCAATCCTTTTAAATCAGTTTTGCCTCTCAGTCCAAGCAAGGAGGAAGCCAACAAAAAGGTAACCGCCGACAGCCTCTTCGGCATAAGCATACCGAGTGATCTGTTGGTGTGGAGTGGTGCTTCGGTAAACGCCAAGGATGTCCAGGGCAACACTTTGCAGGTGTTCACCCGCGGACTGAACTATGCCGGGGTGCGTAACGTGCTCACCAGTTTGTGGGTGGAACCGAATCCTCAGCGAACCAGTGAATTGATAGATTTCTACAAAAACAAACAAGCCGGTATGAACCAGGCTGAATCGCTCAGGAAAGCAGAATTGATCGCCCTTTCGAAGGATCCATCACCACATACCTGGGCAGCTTTCCAACTAGTAGGGCCTGGATATTAATCAGCAATACGAGAAGTCAAGGGATTAGCCGAGGCATTGTCGGTGTATCTTTTCTTGAGCGTGGTTATCTATCCTCGATTTCAAAAGTCTTTCGAAATTATGAGACTGAATATCAATAAAAAGCGCGGACCAATCATATCCGCAAGCGTCCTTAGTATCGTGTCGGTCTTCACCGTCGAGAACGCCTGGCCGGTGCTGGCAGAGACTTCAACCTGTCCAAATCTATATAACGCCGCCCTGCCTCTCAACGAACTGAACGAGAAGACGGTTGAGCAGATCATTGTCGGACCTTCTTCTAAGAGCGAGGAAATAGCGCCCGCTGAAAAAGTTGAGGAACTCGATTCAGCCACTGCTTCTGCCACCGTTGACAGTGCAGGCGCTGCGAGCGGCGGCTCAGCCACCTTCCAGGACAAATTATCTGAAAGTCAGTCTCACAAGGATGCCAATAGCTTGAATGCTCGCGTCAGTCTCGGTTTGCCGGCCGGCAGCGTTCTTGAAAACGTTGAAAAGAGTGAGGGTGCGCAAGGCAACGGCCCCTTAGTTATAGACAACGATGAAGCTAAGGAAACCGCCGAAACGATCAAATACAAAGAGCTGCCCACCGATGATGGGGGCACCAAGGTTTTGATCGGAGCTACTTTCCCGGTGGTTCTTTGTTCTCAAATCACCAGTAAAACGGCAAAAATAGGCGACCCAATCGAGGCGCATCTCAAATATGACCTGAAAGTGCGCGATCGTCTGGTGGCACAAAAGGGCAGCCTGGTAAGGGGGCACCTGGACTATGTGCTGAAGGCAAGGAGCGTCATGCATTCGCTGGTGAGCCCAACCCGCTGGTACCGCAATTCTGGTTGCGTGGGTGTGTGCTTTGACGAGTTGATCAACGAAAAAGGTGAACACATTCCTCTTTTGGCAAAGCCGGCGCAAACGGCCCGCATCGTCAAAAATAAGTACGAAGGTAGGGTGCTTGGCGTTAACCACAACGGCCAGGTAACGGGTCCGTGGTCACAACAGCTTCGCTACAAGGCAATAAGAATTGGATTGAATGCGGCGATGGCACCGGCTGGAGTGTTTAGTTTTGGCGCAATGCCGGTGGCGCTCGGAGTAATTGGAGCAGTCAACCCTTCCTTCGCCTTTATGAAACCGGTTGGGCAGAATGTTCGCCACAGACGCATAAAAGGTTTTGCCTGGGGATTCTTGAGTGGTGTACCGGGTAGCTGGTTAATCGAAGATACTGTTGTTAAAGGGCAAGAAGCAGTGATCATGCCCGGCGACGAATTGCTTGCTGAATTCAAGCAAGAATTTACCGGTGAACCCGTTACAGATGCCAATCTCATGCCCGGTGCCAATACCAAAGTGCACGGACAAGTGGTGCCGCACGAAGGCAAAGAAAAAGAATAGCGCCATCGCTGCGACGAATTTGACGGTCTCCGCCTGTAGGGGCGGCTTTAGCCGCCCGTGTTTCGATAAGGCGG
>PSRH01000092.1 GCA_003175915.1 Candidatus Melainabacteria bacterium
GACTACGACAGACCAAACTAAGGCAGCCGATCAGACCATGGCGACTACGACAGCACAAACTAAGGCAGTCGAGGAGCCTGAGCTGACTACGCCAGAACAGATTCGAACCGCTAGGGCTAAGTTGACCAAGACAGAACGAGCCAAGCTGGATAAAGAGGCTGAGCTGGCCGCGAAAGAAAGGAATAAGCTGGCCAAAGAAGCTAAGCTGGCTGAGATAGAAAAGAAAAAGCTGGCTGCGATAGAAAGGACCAAGTTGGCCAGAGAGGCTAAGCTAGCTAGCACAGAACGGAACAAGCTGGCCAAAGAGACTAAGCAGGGTACCGCGGAACAGACTGAGGCAGCCCCGACTGAACAGACTGCGGAACCCAAGCTCGCTGCCACGGATCAGACTAACCCGGTCGATCAAACTGCTCATGCGATGGAAATGGCAAAATCCGAAGCAACGCAGCTTTTGGATTACGTCATGAATACGATTCTGCGCCAGCGAACCGCTCTTCTCAATTTGCCTTTGAGCGCTGTGCTACAGGGTCGAGACATTTCGCCCGACAAAAGTGCCGCTGATCATCCAGGTGAAGTAAAACCTGCGGCAACCGAACCGTAGTAAGGAAAAATGGTGCTTGATTCCGGTCAACTGAAGGAGGCTTTGCCAGAAAGCGACCCAGAAATGGAGGCGCTGGTCCAGGGCCTGCCGTCTGAGTATGAAATGCTCGGCAAAGTCAGTACAGGTGGCATGGGCAGCATCTGGAAAGTGCGCAATCGCTATACTGGTACCGAAGCTGCAATCAAGATTCTGCATACCGAGGCAGCGCGCAGTCGCGAAGCCATGTCACGCTTTGTCATTGAAGCAAAAGCAGCCAGCACTCTCAAACATCCGAACATTTGTCGCGTCCTAACTTTCGGGGTAACCGAAGGAGGAACGTCGTATTTGATTATGGATTGGATTGAAGGCATAGATCTAGAGCGGAAGTTAAATCGCGATCGTCGAATCACATCCAAGGAGGCAATTCCAATTTTCCAACAAGTTGCATCCGGGTTGGCTTACGCGCACCAAAACAAACTGGTTCATCGCGATGTGAAGCCACAGAACATCATGCTTTCCAGAGACAGCCAGGGACGCACGGAAGTGCAAATCGTGGATTTTGGCATAGCCAAGGTGATGGGCAACGAGGAGAATACCGTGCAGGGGCAAGGACTTACTCGCGAAGGCATGGTCGTGGGAACGCCCTTGTTTATGAGTCCTGAACAAGCGACGGCGGCTAAAGTTGATAACCGTTCAGACATCTATTCGTTCGGCTGCGTTATGTACTATGCCCTTACGGGCAAACCTCCGTTTATTGGCGGGTCAGCGATTGAGACAGTTACCAAACATCTCACCGAGCTTCCTGCCGAATTTCCTCCTGCTTTGAAAGTTCCGGCTGGCCTTAAGACGATCATATTCCGAACTCTCGAGAAGAAGCCAGAAGACCGATACTCGAGCATGGATGAGCTCTTGACTGATCTGAAAAAGTTGACCAAAGGGGTCAGCATAGAAAGTCGTGAGCACGCCGCCCAGAGGCTGGCCAAGAAGAAAAACATTTTCATTGTATTGTGCTTTATTATTGGCTTTGCTATTACCTATGCTCTGACCGATTATCTCTTGGGTATGAATAGTCCCCATGCTGCCGTTAAACAAACGCAGGCTCAAGGTGACAAAAAACCGCCCGAGCGAACCAAGCAACCGTAAAAGCTGGATAAATGAAAAAATCAATCGACCTTGAACGGTCCTGGACATCGATCGAATTCGAGACCGATGTCAGTCAAGAAGAACTAGCATCTTGGCTGATGATTGGCTGTGGCGCGTGCGGATGCGAGGTCAAGAACCTCCCTGGCGGAAAGATCGTTGTTAAGTCGTCGTTCGAGACGGATGCATTGAACCCGACGGCTATTAGCGAACTAACTGCGCGCCTGGAAGAATATGGATTTGGCGAGAGTCTGCGTACGTTCCACATTGAGAAATTTGCCAGCGAAGATTGGCTGGCAAAATGGAAGGAAGGATTCGCGGCATTTCCAGTAGGCAGCAAAATTATCGTCTGTCCCGTATGGCAAAAGGACCAATTCGAAAATGTAAGGGACGGCAAGTGCGTGATCGTGATCAATCCTGCCATGGCCTTTGGCACTGGCTTGCACGCCACCACGCAGTACTGCTTGAAGACGATCGAGAAATTTGAGCTCAATAATCGTGTGCTCGATGTCGGCACAGGCAGCGCCATATTATCTATCGCCACGGCGCTTCTCTATCCGAACGCGTCGATCGTCGCTCTGGACAATAATCCGCAGGCTATAGAGAATGCGAGGGAAAACATCCGATTGAATGGCGTGGAAGATAGAGTCGACCTTATTTTGGCGGAGCCGCAAGTCGTTCAATCAAGACAGTTTGACACAATTCTCTCCAATATCACTTGCGAAGACATCGTTGCTCTTTTACCTGAATATCTCAGAATGCTCGCCCCTTCAGGCAAAATCATTTGTGCTGGTATTCTCAAAGAGAAGCGCCGGCTTCTTGAGCATGCGATCACCGAACACAATCTGCTTATTGTGGACCAAGAAGAGACAGGAGATTGGCTCGGTACTACTGTATCGAACGAAAACCTTAGTTGAAGCTCAAACGCTAGTTTTTTAGCTCGATCTCGTAGGCTATCGTCTGCTGACCTTTGGCCGGAATGTTGGCGGAGAATTCGAAAGTACGACTATCCTTTTTCACGTAAGGTAAGTCGGAAGAAACAATCTTCCAGGGGCCATAAGTATGCTCGACTGCAGTGACCGTGATTGCTGAATCCTTGTGGTTTCTCAGCGAGATCTCGTAAGATTCGCGCCGGACATGATCGTTAATCTGCCGCATATTCGTTTGCTTGCGCTCGCCTACTACATCGAAAGCATCTCCTATGTATAACCTCACTTTTTCATCACGAGGCGTGTGGTCAATTTCGTCCTCACCGATAAATTGCAGAGCCGCATCCTTGTCCCGCTTATATACCCTGACCTTGCCCTTAGGCCAAGGCATACCCAAATGGTTTTCTTCGTTATTGTCGAATTCGAGTTTTACGTGTACTTTGTCCCGATCTAAGTATCCGGAATATGGAACGTACACTCCTTGCGTTGGCTCGAAAACAAACCGTTTCTTCGTAGGCACATCAGCTGCGTTGAACAAACTCAATTGCTTCGTCTCGTTATTGTTAACGTCGGTTTTCTCCTTAAGAGAATACAGATGGTATTCCGCAAAAGACTGTTCCTGGAACTGTGGTGCCTTGGCGGCGAATGCACCCTCGCTCGCTGCCATATGGTAGGCTTGCGGCTGCACTCTGTGGACATCTCCTGCGATCAACTTCAATGCAGCGTTCTTGAACGAAGCCCCGCTTTGATTGCTCAATGTCACCCAGCTTGTAAGATCTGTTTTGGTGTCATCCTCATTAATGATCGCAACGTAATCACAGTTCCAGTTCATCCCACCAGTCTGGTATGTAATTTCACTCTTGTGTGTCCCGGCCTTATCACAATCGAGCCTCCATAGCAATGAGGGCTTCGATATCAGTCCGCTCGGCAATTCGGCAAGTTCAACTTGTCCAGAAGGATTGAGAACTACTCCATTAGCGGTTTTTACGACAAGCCCATGATAGCGAGTGGATTCCACGCCGTTAGGTTGTACCACTGTAGACAGTGGCGCATTAAGCAATGTACCGGATAACTCATGAACTGTTCTCCCTGGTAAGAACTGCGTAAATTTGACGTTCTTACCGATGGATTTTGAAAGGATGCTGTCTGGATCAAGCAGGTCGTATTGATAATTCTGTTCTCTGACAGTGACCGAGTTTGGTGCGGTCAAAGATAGGAAACTTACGGAAGTCGGGTCAATCTTGGCAGCAACATCTTCGAACCTGAGAAAATTGCCGCCCTCATTTAGCTTAACCTCACGTATATCCTTGACTAGACCAAAATTCTGGTTGTAAATCGTCAAACTTACTCCTTTTGACTCGGAGGCACTGACGTTTTCTGCCGCGACTGGATGGATGGGCGTAAAGAGAACGGCTGCCGAAAGGCAAAATGCAACTAAGTAGCGCATGTTCAATATCTTCCTTGTGGTGAGCTTCTAAAAGTCTTTCAAAAGTTGGGATAGTTGGCTAGTACTTGTGACCAATAGGGCGCAAACGCCCACCCCGCAAGAGCGTGGAAATAGCATAAGAGTTACTTCCTACAAATACTCCCTTTAAATTACTTGTTTGTCCGGAAGGGAAACTTCAGATGAGCTTCAGGGTAATTCCGGTTTCGTGAATTGGGTAGCTTGCCAACATTGTTTGTGAGATCTTTCGGTAATTTGATGAGGTTTTTGTCGTCGACGATTAATTCTCAGAGTGCATCGTTTCTTTTGATATCAGAACTGGTATGTTGGTAATGAGATGCGGTTAATGCGTCTCGATCCGATGTAATCGTCGGTGTCTGAAGTTATCTCAACTTACTAACCAAAAAAATGGCGTATGAGCGAGTATCGGTGCGCTCATTCTGTGAACATGCGTTATGTCAAAGGCGCGGAGTTAATTTTCCGATGGCGCCATTGCTAAAGAAAGTGCCATTCTTGCCACCACTACCGCCACCACTAAAATAGAAGTCAGCGGTAACACAGATTTCAAAGGACTTTGCCCAACTTCCGGTACTGCAGACTTTCCATCTTATGGCTTGAGGTTTCAATCATGGTTCAGTTCCTTGTCAAAGTCATCAAAACTAAGGTTAGAACCGTCTGCCAACAGGTAAGCGCGAACAAAGACGTTGTCGTTCTGGTCAAGCGCCGGTCGTTCGTATACTGCCAATGTCTTGCCCAGGGGTGCTGCCACACACGACTCTTGAAGCGCTAAGTGCTTGGGTCGACGGTCTCAAACCGGTGATTTCAGCCTTGAGGCGGATATGCGATCCGCCACATCTCAATTACTGTCCACATTGGTTTGAAACCGCATCAAAATTCAGGGTAATTCCGCTGTTGTTTAGAAGCAAGTGGGTATTACCCTTATTGAACAGCAATGAGAGGTATTGATCGCATGTTCGCAAGGAAGCCGGAATTGCCAAAGCATAGCCCCGTTCAATCTTTGAAGATCGCTGCGCCCTGTAAAGTTGGTTGGGATACTATGGACGGGGATGATCGCATTCGTCATTGCCGGCAATGCAACAAGAATGTCTACAATATTTCTGCTATGACGGAAGCAGAGGCAAATCAGTTCTTGCTTCTTACTAATCAAAGTGCATGCACAGGTTTCTATCGACGGGCAGATGGGACAATTCTTCTGGACAATTGTCCTATTGGATTAAGGAAACTGCGCGATCAATACAAAAAAATTGCGGCAGCAATTACTACCACACTAGCGCTCCTACAAGGCATCTTGGTAGCTGGTGCTAATCCTAATAACAACGAGACCTACCAGAAGCGATCTTATGCACCGTCGATGCTTGGTGGTGCGCCGGCAAGAGTCGAAGAGCCAAGCGCGATTGCTTATCGCAAGAAAGCGATTGTGGAAATAGGTTCGGCATTACCTAAGCATCTTGATATGGGTGGCGCCGCTGGTACGCTTATCGTCGGGCGTGATGGACATGTAAGGAGCATTTCCCTCGTCGCAAAATCCCCGAGTGAGAAAGTAGACAGACAAATCGTCGATTCCCTTCAGAATTTGGTCTTCGATCCATTACCTGCCGATTATTGTCCTAAAGACTCGTTTGATGGGGCTATGCAAGTTTATTTTGAATGTCGTAGCGCCCAAAGAACTGGGGATTCTCAAAGGTAGTGATGTTAACTAAGAAAAACAAGACAGTACCAGATTTGCTTCAATCGTTGGAGGTCGCCGCGCCTTGTCCGGCTAGCTGGGAATCGATGAAGGGCGACGAGAGGGTGCGCCATTGTTTGCAATGCAACAAGAATGTCTACAACATCTCAAAGATGACCGACGCCGAAGCGAACGAATTCCTATCTCGAGTGGGACAAAATGCTTGCGTAATGTTTTATCGCCGTGCCGATGGAAACATCATTTTGGACAACTGTCCGATTGGCTTGAGAAGGCTACGTGCCCAGTATAGGCGGGTAGCAGCGGCAGTAGGTACGATTATTGCTTTCACCTTTGGATTTTTGTCGAAGGTTTACGCTCAGGAGTCAGGAGCCGGAACTCACCGGACAGACAGAGCTTTATCTGATCGAAAGATAGGCAAGGTAAAAGCGCCAGATCCTCTTTGGCTTAGAACTTACAAGGAAAGAATTGAAAGCACGCTTATTGAAGTGGTTCCAAAAGAAATTGATCCTGGTAAGG
>PSRH01000101.1 GCA_003175915.1 Candidatus Melainabacteria bacterium
ACCATTTTTGTGAAGGATGTTGCTTTTGTTCATGATGGTTTTCAGCCGCAGCTCAATATCGTGAATATCGATGGGCACAGAGGCGTCATCATGAACATTCTGAAAAGTGGTAATGCCTCAACCCTCGCTGTAGTAAGGCGAATTAAAGAAGTCCTGCCTCAAGTCCAGGCGATCGTGCCACCATCCGCAAAAATCGATATCCTTACCGACCAGTCAAGATTTGTGCGAGAGTGTGTTAATGAAGTCGCATTTGAAGTAGTCAATGCGGCTTTATTGACGGCGCTGTTCATGCTGGCAATCCTGGGAAGCTGGCGAAGCACGCTCATCGTTATAACCTCCATTCCACTTGCGATCTTCTCGGCCATTATTGGCTTACATATCACCGGCAATACGATAAATTCCATGACGCTGGGTGGATTGGCTCTCGCTGTTGGCATGCTCGTTGATGACGCCACGGTAGAAATCGAGAACGTTCATCGTCAGTTGGATATGCGCAAACATATCGTCCAGGCCATTCTGGATGGTGCGCAGGAAGTTGCCTTACCAGCCTTCGTGTCCACCATCGCCATTTGTATTGTATTCCTTCCAGTATTTCTTTTGTCCGAACCAGCCCGCTCGTTGTTCGTTCCACTTGGGTTGACTGTTAGTTTTGCAATGCTAGCTTCCTATGGACTCTCTCGTACAATCGTTCCGCTCATGGCAAAGGCTTTGTTCGTCGCTGAGGAGCACGTCGCGGGTGAAGAAATACCGCAGGAATCAAAGTCGCCTGGGTTTTTCAAACGAATTCATCTTTCTATCGATAAGGGATTCAATCAGGCGCGGGATAGCTATCACCGGGCACTGCAATGGTCGCTAGGCCGTAGAGGGCTAGTGGCGCTCCTCTTTATCAGCTTTTATGCGGCGTCAGCTTGCTTAATGCCATTCATCGGACGAGACTTCTTTCCCCCTATAGATGCAGGTCAGATTCGCCTGCACATCAATGTTCCCGCCGGGACACGCGTGGAAACTACCGAGCAGATCTTTAAAAGGATTGAGCGGGCAATCCAGAGAATAATCCCTCATGAAGAGATCAAAGTACTCACTGATAACATTGGATTGCCTGTAAGTGGCATAAATTTTGCATTTTCTGATAGCCAGACAATTAGCGAAGCGGACGGTGAAATATTGATTTCCTTAGAAGAGCATCGCAAGCATCCGACGGCTTATTATCAAAGGGCCATTCGCCAAATGCTCGCTAATGAGTTTCCTTATTGTTCTTATTACTATCAGCCAGCCGATATCGTCACGCAAATTCTTAATGCTGGATTGCCGGCCCCAATTGATGTGAAGGTGATTGGATTGAACGTCGTTGATAACTACAAGCTGGCGCTTGATATAAAGCGATTGGTGAAGGATGTTCCTGGGGCCGTCGATGTGTGCGTGCACCAGGTGGTCAATGCCCCTGAGTATCTTTTCGAGGTAGACAAAACTTTTGCTAACGAGGTCGGTTTAAGTCAAAAGGATATTTCCAATGCTATGTTAGTTAATCTCAGCTCCAGTTTTCAGGTAATGCCCAATTTCTGGACAAATGTCACCAACGGGGTGCAATACTATCTGTCGGCACAAGCACCTCAATGGAAAATTCGTTCTCTCAATGACTTGTTCAATCTTTCTTTGGGCTCTCCGAAAAGTGAAGAGAACAAGCAGCAACCAGTTCAATTACTTCGCAACGTATCGCAACCTGTGCGGCGATACACCCCATACGTGGTAAATCACGTCAACGTTCAACCTTGCTTCGATATTTATGCTGACTGCCAACATCGCGATCTTGGTGGTGTCTCGGACGACGTACAGAAAATCATCGATTGCACAAAAAAGAAAGGATTGCCTCATGGAACCTCAATTTGTGTCACGGGCCAAGCGCTGAGTATGACTACAGCTTTTCTGGGACTTTTAGTTGGTCTTGCCGGGGCGATCGTCCTTGTCTATCTACTGCTTGTCGTTAACTATCAATCGTGGGTAGATCCGCTCATTATTTTGATGGCGATACCAGGAGCTCTCACGGGCATCATGTGGAGCTTGTTTGTTACTCAAACCACGCTCAGCGTGCCAGCGTTGATGGGCGCGGTTATGACGATTGGCGTGGCTTCGGCGAATAGCATTCTGATGGTCACTTTTTGCAATGAGCAACTGAGAGAAGGGAAGAGCTCGATCGAAGCGGCTGCGACAGCCGGTTTTCAACGGTTCAGGCCTGTTTGTATGACTGCTTGCGCAATGATTATAGGCATGATCCCTATGTCACTTGGCACCGGACAAAACGCTTCCATCGGGCGGGCGGTCATTGGCGGGCTATCGGTTGCAACGTTTTCTACCCTTTTCTTTGTGCCACTAATGTATAGCGTGCTTGCTGCTAATCGCAAGTATGCAAAAGCCACTGATCTCCAGCTCAAACAAGCATCCAAACCAAGCGAGGCGCTGTAATCAGGTATGTCCCATCATAGAGCACGGTCCAGTATTGGAAATACAAAGCCCTTTCTCCTGGTGCTCGGTTGCATCATCATTGTCCTCTTTATCATAGGGGTAATTCCTAAGGCGATGCAGAAGGGTGAGCTGACCAATAAGGCAATACAATTGGGATCTGAAATTCCGGTTGTCCAAACCGTAGTTGTCACGCCGGCCCCTTTCGAGGAATCTGCGACTCTCCCTGGTAACATCGGAGCAATGCAATATGCCACCATTTATGCGAGGGTAGATGGTTATTTGACAGGTCGGATGGTTGATATTGGCGACCATGTAAAAGCGGGCGACCTTCTTGCCGAAATCGATACTCCGACAATAGATGAGCAAACTGCGCAAGCAAAGGCCGATGTAGCTGAAGCGAGAGCTCAGCTGGTGAGTGCCCAAGCCAGTTTGAAAGAGGCGAAAGCGAAGGACGAAACAGCCGAAGCAATGGTCACGAGGGCGGCAGCTGACCAGTCATACGCTGCTGTTACAGCAGAACGATGGGTGAATATGGCCGCGCGCGGAGCGGTAAGTGTACAGAGTCGTGATGAAAAAAATACCGCTCTTGCGGCTCAAAATGCATCGCTAGAGGCTACAAAAGCGCAAAAGCGAGCATCGGATCAGGCGGTAGCCGCCGCTGAGTCACAGGTGAACGTAACCAGGGCCGGCGTTGCCGCAAAGCTCGCAGCTCTGGCAAGGTATCAAGCGGAGCAAGCCTTCAAACATGTTCGAGCACCATTTGAAGGAGTGATAACAGCTCGGAAGGTCGATCCTGGTGATTTAATCACCGCTGGTAGTATGACCCAGAACACGGAACTATTTCAGATGGCAAAATTGGACATATTACGTATCTACGTAAATGTGCCGCAAGCGATATCGAGGTATCTTGAAACAGGACAACCAGCAGAGCTGTTTGTAACGGGCTTCCCCGAGAGAACTTTTAAAGGGACCGTAACTAATATCTCGGGAGCGCTTGACCCTCAAACTCGTACGCGGCAGACGGAAGTAAAAATCAGCAATCCTGAGCACGTCTTGTTGCCAGGGATGTATGCGCAGGTGAAGCTGACAGTGCATCGCCCCGAAGCGTGGGTTCGAGTGCCAAGTAATGCAGTCATTCCACATGGAGCTGATCTTGAAGTTGTGGTGGTCAAAGACGGCAAAGCTCACTATCAGAAGGTGGTGCTCGGGCGCGATTTTGGTGACGAGTTGGAAATCAAAGCAGGTCTTGAGGGCGGCGAAACAGTGGTTCTCAGTCCCGAGGATGACTTGCGCGAAGGTGATCGTGTCAAGTCCGCCGACATTGCGTCCAGGTAGGTGCTACGATGCGAGGCGCAAGCACCATTAGATTGTCGAACTCCGCGATGCTGTCTTTGCTGATTGCGATGATTAGCGTCCCTGGAATTTGCGCCGCACCACGACAAATTGCCGATGCAAGTATTCCTTCTACGCAACTTCGGCCTGCCATTAATACCACACAGGCCCAGGTGGCTAATCAGCTGGATTTAGTTATAAAAAAGGCGGAAGAATCAGAGGGAGCACTATTCGTAAAAGAGGATCAGGTTACTGTCAAAGCACCTTTGTTGAAAGCGCTAATTGAACTTCACGAGGGACTTTCACCGTATGAACTAGAAGCGGGTAGTTCGCGAGCCATTTCGCTACGTGAAACTTTGCTTCAAGCACTTGGCAATAATCTGGACATCAAAATATCGATGACGGACCTACAAACAAACCGATGGCAATTTATAGGCTCTCTTGGCAACTTTCTTCCCACGGTGAGCAATCTCTTCACTTACCAGTCGCTCTCTGGCTCTTTTGCCAGCCCCTTCGGTGCTTTAGCTCCCGTGAACAGTGCTTACATGACTATTCCGTCTGGAGCGAGCTGGACGTTTTTTAATGGTGGCGCGAATTGGTTCGGGGCTCGCAAGGCAAAACATGAGTATAAAGCGGCAAAGTTCGCGCTGCAACGCACGACCAATGACATACTCTTCGATGCGGCCCGTATGTACTATGATCTTGTCTTGCAAGACATTTTATTGCAGATCCGCATCAAAGCGGTGGAGACATCAGAGGCCCTCCTACTCAAAAATCAAATACAGTTTCAATACGGAGCAAATACGCAACTTGATGTTTTGCAGGCTCAAGCTCAGTTGGCTAATGACAGGCAGGCGCTAATTTCGCAACAAGTGGCACGACGCAAGGCGGCCTTAAATATGGCGACCACCTTGAATTTAAACTGTGGCGAGGACCTGGTCGTAAGGGATCGGACGGTCTCGAAAGTACGGCTTGTTGACGACAAGCAAAGAATTGCGGATCTATTGCAAATTGCCATCGAAAGTCGTCCTGAATTAAAGCGATGGGAGCAATTGCGGCTTGCAGCAAGAGATGCGATTCATGTGGCTTTTGCGCCTTTGCTGCCACAGGTGGTTGGACAGGCTGGACTGGCCACTACTGGGGCTAAAGTTGCTCGAGCCGGTGGCGTCAGTGAGTCCAGTGCAGCCACAACTGGGGTTCTTGGCGTGGGCGGCTTTGGCACTACTGCGGTGACTCCGATTGGCGCAGCAGGCGGGGCGAAGAAGTTCAGTCTGGCTGAAATTTATTTGATCGGACTTTCAATACAGTGGAATATTGGCGGGCTTGGAGTGACGGATATGGCAAAGATCAACGCGGCGCGATGGCAGGCCCGCAAAGCGCAGACTGAATTTGCTCGTGAACTGACGTTTGTTTGTAGGGAGGTTCGGGACGCTTTTCTGGATTCCCTTGACGCTGAGAATCTGATTTCTGCCACCACTGATGCTGTTAACTCTTCAAGGGAGCAATTGAACGTCGCAGTTACTCGCCTTGAAGAAGGTGTAGGCACAGATCTGGATGTAGTAAATGCGCAACGCAACTATACTGAGGCGCTAATCAGCAAGGCAAATGCAATTGTCAAATTCAATCAATCACAGATTTCTCTATTGCGAGCGATGGGCCGGATTTCAGTCGATACAGTTACATCGCCCAAGTTGACAATGCGCTAGATGTTAAAACCACATTGACGTTATTAGGAAATGAAGTTAGTAGAACCCCCTATAGTTGTTCCGATATTAAGAGATGGCGACGGTTGGGATTGGCTCAGAGGGAGGCGCGCCCTCAAGGCGCGTTGGTAATAGTATTCGGTTGAAGGCTTGGAACTACGGTTTGGATCAGTTGTTGTGGGTATATACTGGGTGCGCATCCCTTATCCCGGAAGAATTGGACTTATAAGTTGGAGGTTCCGCATGAACAGGCAAACAGGTAGCCTAATATTTGGGATTGTTCTACTGGTCATTTTGGCAGGGTATCTGGGTCCGACTTTAGCAAGTGGTGCCATGCCAGGGACGCATCAATTAATTTTGAGTGGTGCCTTACTGTTGTTTGCCGTTAGTAGATTTATCATGTTCAAAAGTCCGGATTCAGGCATTATCGGTCCCATGCGAACAGTGGCGCTGATTGGTGTTATTGCTTCGTTTGTGGTGAAGTAATCGTTTGGATAAGTTATCACCAGAGTGCCGTTTTATTGTGGTGTTCATTTGATGTCAGATCGTGGTTGCCATTAATGGTATCGCATGTGATGCCACTCCGCGCAGAATCTGTATTCCTGTCTGCGCGAGCTCGGCTGATTGCCTTGATACCGCTAGTTTTTGGGGCAACTCCGTTTACCGGGTGTTAAAGATGCCCGAGTAAGGCGCCGTACCAGGTTGGTTAGCTCAATCTAACCTGGTTTGATTAGATGAGTATGGGCTTGGTCCTTGCTAGTTAATCAAGTGAGTTTCATACTAGTTATAAGCTTTCACAATCATTGAACGACGATTGCTAAGGGTCGGGCTAGTTCTGGTGAGTCCTTTATGACCAAAGCCATCAAGGTGGAGAATACGTTTATCGTCGCTGCTCTGTGCTTGTGGATAGCCGGGGTTGCTTTTGGAATGAGAACGCTATATATGTATGCGGGCACAGCTGGTGCAGGTGGCAACCCACCGGCAAAGTGGCCGTCAAGTACTGTTATTGACGCTCCTCGTGACCTGCCTGTCCTGGTTATGATTGCTCACCCGCAGTGTCCCTGCACCCGAGCCAGTCTGTCTGAGTTGGCAAAAATCATGTCGGGCCGGCAATCAAAAGTACGGGCGTACGTTCTCTTTCTGAAGCCCCGAAATTTTTCTGATGACTGGACCAAATCGGACCTCTGGAATATTGCGGCTGGCATTCCTGGTGTGACGCTTTTACGCGACTTTGAAGGGCACGAGGCTTCTAAATTTAACGTTTCAACTTCAGGTCATACGCTTCTGTACGATGGAAGTGGCAACCTTGTTTTTAGCGGAGGCGTCACTGCTGCCAGGGGACATGCCGGGGATAATCAGGGTGCCGATCTGATTCTGTACAGTCTTGATCACAGCAATTTTGGCAGTCGATCTACACCGGTATTTGGATGTCCCGTTATGAATAGCCTATCTGCACTCTCGGCAAATAAGCCCTGAGCAATCGAACTCGACACGTTTGCACAATGCATGAATTTATGACGCCAGTTGACCAAAAAGGCGATGTTAGTGAAAGGATTCGTACAAAGACGGATAGGATTTTTGCTGATCAGTTGAACCGCATATACCAGCGGACTGACCAGTTGTTCGCAAACCTGCTCGTTTTACAGTGGATTGGTGCTATCGTGCTAGCGCTCGTCGTTTCTCCACGCGTTTGGTCTGGGACGGTGAGCCAACCCCACATTCACCTTGTAGCTACCGTCTTTCTTGGCGGTTGCATCATCATTTTGCCTCTCTATTTGTCATTCCGAAGGCCCGGGCAGGCAATAACAAGGCACGTGATTGCTGCTGGGCAAGTTTTGTTGTCAGCTCTTATAATTCACATTACTGGGGGACGCATAGAGACGCACTTCCATGTATTTGGTTCGCTGGCGTTCCTCGCCTTTTATAGGGATTGGAAGGTCCTAATCACGGCGTCACTAATAGTGGCGGCCGATCACCTTTTTCGAGGAATTTACTGGCCCCAATCGGTGTATGGAGTCCAGCAGATTGAACCCTGGCGGTGGCTCGAACATACTGCTTGGGTAGCTTTTGAAGATGCTTTTTTGATTGTGGCGATCAGGCAGAGCCTTCGTGAAATGCGCAGTATAGCCGCTCAGCAAGCCGATCTCGAACTGGCGCATCGGCAGGTGCTGGATAAAAGCCATCGTTTGCAACTCACTAAACTTCAATTGTCGGAAAGACTCGATCTTGCTCTTAAAGACCTGATTACTGCCCGCGATTCGGCCCTGGAATCATCGCGGCTAAAGTCAGAATTCCTGGCTAATATGAGCCATGAAATCCGGACGCCGATGAATTCCATTATTGGTATGGCTGACATTCTATATAGCAATTCCCAGGACAAAAAGGAAAGAGAGAGACTGTCGATAATTCGAGATGCAGGACAAGGACTTTTGACGGTTATTGGTGACATCCTTGATTTTTCCAAGATTGAAGCCGGAAAACTGACGATCGAACTGTCCGAAGTGGATATTCTCACCTTGGTCGAAGGAGTTGCTGAGATCCTCGCTTCGCAAGCACGCGCAAAAGGAATTGCTCTTTTGACCTATATCGATCCACGCATTCCTAGAGTCGTTTATGGAGATCCCGGGCGCCTACGACAGATTCTGTTGAACTTGATCGGCAATGCTATTAAGTTCACCGAGGTTGGACATGTCGTAGTGAAAGTTCAGTTGCAAGAGCGGAACCACAACAAGATTGTTGCGCACTTCTCTGTTGAAGATACGGGGATTGGTCTTTCTGAAGGAGAACTGGAGCGTCTCTTCAATCCATTTGTGCAAGCAGATGGAACAACTACTCGTAAATTCAGCGGTACAGGACTTGGGCTTTCTATCTCCAAACATCTGGTTGGGCTGATGGGAGGTACTATCGGGGCTACCAGTGTCAAAGAGAAGGGAAGCACATTTTATTTCACTATGCCCTTTGAATGCGGTAGCGACACCGCGGACAAGAAAATCCCGTTGCCGGTCGGCCTCGAAGGCATGCGAGTATTGATTGTGGATGATGATCCGGCTTGCCGCGAAATCCTCTGCCTTTATCTCAACGAGTGGAATGTAGAAAACCGATCTACCGAATATGCTAGCAAAGCTGTTGAGCTGCTAAAGGCAGCAGCCAGCTCCGGTAATCCCTTTGATGTAGCCATATTGGATCTGTTCACACCTGGATCGGATGCCTTGCAACTGCAGAAGGAGATCGAGAAAGAGTCCGAAATTGCTGATACGAATTTGATTCTCGTTACTGCATTCGATAAGCAAGGACAGGGGACAGAAGCCTTAAGAGCGGGATTCCGGGCTTACTTGCGAAAACCGATCAAACAAGAAAAGCTGCTGCACGCTTTAGCTGTGAGTGCCAGGCAAGAACAAGCAAGTAGTTTGGCTGGGCAAAATAAAGATCAACAACCGTCAATTTCCGTCCTTGGGACCGGTCATGGTAAATCTGAGTGCTTGATATTGGTGGCTGAGGATCACCCTTCTAACCGTCTGGTGGCACAGGCTCAGCTTGGTGAACTTGGCTATCCAACGCAAATTGTTAGCAATGGACTGGAAGTACTGCAGGCCGTATCAAAATCCGATTTCGCGCTTATATTGATGGATTGCATGATGCCAGAAATGGATGGATTTCAGGCGACGGCGGCGATTAGGCAAACGGAACTTGCTACTGGACGTCACCTGCCCATAGTGGCAATGACAGCCAGAGCCATGTCCGATGATAGAGATAAATGTCTGGCAGCTGGAATGGATGATTATTTGAGTAAACCAGTGGATCTCGAACAGCTGCGCTCAATGCTCGAGAAATGGCTACCCAGGCATGTGCAAACAAAGTCCAACTTGTCTCCAAAGGATCATGGAAAAGGCAACGGTACCAGTGACAGCATTTTACAGGTAATCAACATGGAACGTTTGGCCAGCGAAATTGGTGAGGATTCCGCTGAGGCGATCTGGCAGACTCACCTAACTGTTACCCGGGCTGGGCTCCAGCTGATCTCTGATGCGATCAAGAAAATGGATGGTGAAACGGTGGTTCGCCAAGCTCACAAAATGAAGGGGGCCTCTGGTTCTTTGTTTTGTGAAGAAATGCAGGCAATTTGTGCAAGCTTAGAACAATTGGCAAAGACGAAAAATTGGTCTTGCATTGGCGTTGTTTTCGAAGAACTTTGTGCAGCATTCAAACGAGTGGAAGATGCTGTCGACGTACATGTGCCACAGAACAAAATTGAAGACTAGCTTGGTTGATGGTGCCACTGAGCTTGGTAAGTTCAGCTATCACGAGGGAACGAGTTCTTTTCCAAATGGAAATCTCAGGAACAAGCAGCCTCTCCCTGCGTCGGCCTGATCGAGATTGGTTAACATCCGAAAAGAGGGGGAGTTATGTTAAGGTTCAAGCTGAGCTTAACAATGATGCTGTTTGCTATTCAGTTTGTTTTACCGATTGGTTGTATTGCCGGCACTACTGAGAGTCAGGCCGAGTCATACAGTTCTGAAAATAGTACGCTAGCCGGCCTGAGCGCTCGCTCGCAAGCTTCAGTCTCCAACGGTAATGAAGCTGATACTCACCAGCAATCAATGGCTTCGTTGGAGGCAAACTCTGAAAACGGAGCTGTCTTTTTCAACGTTACGATGCCCAACTATGTACCTGCGATACCTTCGGGTTTTCTTCCTGAATCAGTTACAGGAATATCCCGAACACCACCCTCAAATTACGTCACTAGCGCCCCGATGGCATCCAATTACATAATTACTGGCAAACTTTCTTCGACTGAACCAAGCACTACGATATCGAATGCAAAGCCGAAGATGCAAGTATGGACGGCTAAGGGCAGATACGGATCGATCAAGCGAAGCAATGAAGTGCTTGCCACAAACAAACTATTTCCAAGAGAGATCGTACGACATCCTACGGAGCACATCGCGGCACCAGCACCCTACTACCAGTTGTCGTCTACGGACTATACTCCGCCTAATATTTGGGCAGGATATACTCTTTGGCCGGCACCAAACGCCTTTAACCACAACTGACGGTCCTGGAACTGCCTGAAGTTTGGACGGAGGCTGGCCAAATATCAAAACATCGCTCTACGTAAGATTAAATGGAACAGGCCCCTCCTAATTTTCTTACGTTCAGAGTTGAACACTCGTATGACAAATCCTGAGAGGTTTACTTGTCAATGGATAGCGATACGATTGTAATGCTTGGATCACTTATCTTTATAGCTTTTGTGTTTGGAGCTGCATTTGCGCCGGAAAAAGCTAATTGACTCGAAGTAGAGATCTGTGAGCTCAAAGCCCGTCTAACGCATTAATGCTCACCCCTGAATAATGTGATAACTTCTGTCTGAACGTAACTTTCAGAGGGTCAATGCGATGAAAGACTGGCGCAATTTACTTTTCGCCTCATTCGGGGCGTTAGTACTGAACATATCCGGCGCAGTTGCGCAAGACTCGGGCAAAGAGGAACTTATTAACAAGGTGCACGAGTACACGCATAGTTGGTGGCAGCCCTTAATCGTCAAGTCGCAGATGGATTTCGATATGTCTTCCGACTGGTGGTCCAAAATGTTGGAACAGGACGGTTGGGGGATCAAAACGGTATCGAATTTTGCTTATGATTTGAACGACTTCTATAAACGGCAGGGACTGGGCGATCTGGAAGACATAGAATCGGCGAATAACAACGATCGGGATGCCAACCGTGCGCGCGTCGAATCTGCGATCGAAAATCTACGGAACAAAGCATCCTTCAAGTTAGCTACCTCCGGTGTTAAATGTGATGCAACTTCATTCGACCTGTGTCATCGGTACATGATCTCGATTGCAGAGTTTCTTGCCAAAGACAATTGGCTGCCGAAGGGTGGGGAAGCGCACATAACGCTGGTGCTCAGTCCAACAGCGAAGTCGGTTGGCGTGGCAGTTAACCCTGATGGAAAACACTTTACGATAGATGCACCCGCTAACGTGGAAGTAGACGAATGGGACACTAAGATATCGAATGGTTTGAAGCGCGGCGGACAAAATGCGCTTTAGCGAGGTTGTGTGAATGAAGGTAGCGATTGTGACTGGGGCAAGCAGAGGCATCGGTGCTTGCGTCGCAGAGGGACTAGCAACGGGTGGTTTTTCTCAGGCGTTGGTTGCGCGTTCCAAGAAAGGCCTCGATCAAGTAGCGGAACGAATAGCCAAAAACGGCAAAAGCAAAGGTGCCGATGTCTTGACCTTTCCTGTTGATATTCAAGACGCGGACAAGATTGAACAAGTGGTGTCAAATGTGGTGGCCAAGTTTGGACGTATCGATCTTTTGTTTAATAATGCGGGACTGGGATGCCTGGGTACGTTGGAAGTGCCCCTGGAAGAATTTGACCAGGTGATGAACGTCAACTTGCGAGGGGCCTTTTGCTTTTTGAAATTTGTGGTTCCCATTATGAAAAAGCAAGGCTCTGGGACCATAATTAACGTATCTTCGCGAGCGGGGAAAATTGGGTTTGAAGGATATGGGACCTACGCCGCCACGAAATTCGGGCTGGTCGGTCTGAGCGAATCTCTGTATAGGGAATTGGCGCCGCTGGGCATTCGGGTTACCGCTCTTTGTCCGAGCTGGGTGGACACCGACATGGCCGAGCACTCGGATCTCCCTTCTGAGGAAATGATTAGTCCTACCGATATTCTCAAAACAATAAATTGGATTATGGACCTCTCTCCGGCCGCAGTTGTTAAGGAAGTAATGATTGAGTGCCGAAAGCAAATAGCTTAGTGCTATTCAAGTGGGGCTGACCACTAAGAATCATAGTGGTATTAGTAAGTATCCGGACACAATTAATGAGCGATTCTACTTACCTAGAATGGCATTCTGGGCCATAATGGATTAACGGCGTTATGGCGATACATTGAGCGGAAATGTTGTTTAGCAACCCTGACCGTGGATAGTTTCGTGAATTCAGTGAAGCCGTGGGTTTATCAAAGAAGTTCTTATTGAAGGCGCTATTGGGCGCGATTATTGTCTTGGCCGCCTACCAACAGATTGGTGGGGCAGTTGAATCGTGGACTCTGATTAATCAGAGCGCGGTCGACCAGGAAGTGAAGTTACTCACCTGGCCCGATTTGCCCGAAACCGGATTCATAGTCGGAAGAACAGCCAACCGGGATGCTGTACAAGCGGGAAACGCGATTTTCGTACTTGAACAAGATGGGGTCCCAGCCAGTCGTCCGTCCACCGTGCTCATCCCGCAATATGCCTATCACGTTGAGCGATCAACGGGGAAGGGCACTCCTTGTATTATCGTTCAAGCAGAAGAATTCCGAGGTGTGCAGATGATAGGCGCCCGGGACTTTATCAATAATAAGGATCTGGTCGATCTTTCCGGAAACTTTGTCCTTCTCGGTACCAGACCTAAGGCGCCCCCGGTAGCCAATTTCCTTTTCAGGCAACGGTGAGAACATGCCATCTCCACGCCTTATTATAGGATTTCGTGGTGCACTGAGACGGCATCTGACAGAGCTTGGGGCTATATCATGTGCAGCTCTAGCGGCAGTTCTTGTCGCACTGGTCTATCCACTCGCTTCAAGCAGGTATCACATGGAGAGGGGCTTGGCCGAACTGGCTCATGGAAATGAGAATGCTGCGATGGTGGAGTTTGATAAGTCGATCCGCATCAATGCAACATCATCCGCTGCTTTCGATCAGAGAGCGCGACTCTATCTGAAAAAGGGCGAAACGGCCCGAGCGCTCGCCGATTTTAACGAAGCGCTCAGATGGAGTCCCTGCAGTCAAACGGTCTTAGCGCGACGGGCAGCACTATTGCTTTCGATCAAGCAATACAAAGACGCCATTGCCGACTATGACAAACTCCTCCCTAGCACTCTGCCTAAAGACTACTTTCTTTATGGCAACAGGGCGATAGCTTATGCGGGTTTGAAGGACTATCAGTCGGCTATCCGCGATTACTCAGAAGCACTGAAACTTGCTCCAAAGAATGTCTCGCTTTATCTGGGGCGCGGTTTTTGCCAGGGAGAATTAGGTCGCTATGACGCCGCTATCGAAGATTGTAAGAAGGCTACCGGGCTAGAGCCCAACAATTGTATCCCTGTCCTAAAATGCGGCTGGTGCTACCAAAGGCAATCGAATTTCCAAAAGGCCAAAGAAGAATATGACCGGGCCATCGCCATGAACCCCCAGTCGGCAGAGGGTTTCATTTATAGCGGGTACTGCTTCCTGGAGCAGGGAAATCCTTCAGATGCACTGGCGGATCTTACCCGAGCAGTTAATTTGAACAGTCGGGACGCGCGAGGATATCTGGGAAGAGCGAGAGCCTATGAACTGAAAGGCGAATACCAGAATGCGCTCGCTGATCTGGCGGTGGCAGTCAACGTAGATCCGACTGTCGTGGTGGAAGCCAGCGCCAGATGCGGAGCACTTAATCAAAAGTTGGGCAACTATCGCGCTGCTGTAGAAAACTATACCGAAGCATTGCAACATAGACCGGTGAGCAAAATTCTTCTGGAGCGTGCGCTTTGCTTTGATGCTGGTGGGGATCCGGAACGGGCTTGTAAGGACTGTGACGAAGCGCTTAAGCTTACGCCTGCCGATCAAGTTGCTTACTTGCGCCGCGCCCAGTTCAACAAGGAACTCGGACGAACGGTCGGCGCTCGACAAGATCTCGAACAAGCCTTGCAATTGGATCCGAAGTGTTACGAAGCTTATTTAGCAAGAGGTTCGTTATATTTGGATCTCCACGAATACGAGAAGGCGAGTGACGACTTTAATCAAGCAGCCAATCTGAAGCCGGATTCTGAAGAAGCGAAAGAGAAGCTGAAGCTAGCCTCGCAAGCCATTAAGGACAGCCGCTCGATGACCGAACATTGCATCATTGCCGATAAGCCCAAGGAAGAGCACGATCAGGGGCCTCCTGCTTCGGCAGACGTCAACGCACTGTTGAATTTCGGCTATCGCGGTCTTTATGAAGGTAAAGTAGATGAGGCCACGGCAGCTCTCATACGAGCCGTAAAGAAGGAGCCTAATGATCCTCGGGCGCGACGATACCTCGCTTATGCCCTGATCAATCAAGATGAAAAATATGAGGCAATCAGACAATTCGAAGCTCTGGGACAGTTGGGTGATCAAAACAAAGAGGATCAGCTCACGCTGTCGGACGTTTTTAAATCGGTTGAACGAGTCAAAGACGCCGTTATAGTTTTACAAAAGTGCTTGGAGAAGAATCCTCTCGACGCAAGAGTGAGGATCAAACTTAACACCGCCCAGCAAGAGTTCGAAAAATGTGGTGGCAATCTGAAGTTGGCGACCAAGGGTAATTGTGATGTATCGCCGATGCTCTTACACGCACTGGCTGCCGCTAAACCTCCGGAAGAAAAGAAGGAATCGGAGTTGGAGCAGAACGAGCAGAATGTGGCGCCATCTCAACCCGGACAAGTGCCCAACATCCAGGGCTAGACTTATTTAGTCCCAGCTCTTTGCACTTGCTGGTGGCGGCACCTCGACAAACTCTGAATCACTGAAATCGCAGAGCTGTCTCGCGCGGGCCATATCGTATGGAAGTGCGGCTCTCATATCAGGCGACAGCCTAAAGATGGATCCTTCTTTGGCAAACAAAATATCGCCGTTACTGTCAATATCAGCCCAATCGAGCTTGCCAAACACAATATCATTTTGTGTCTTCGTCTCACGGAGCAAAAACTCGGTTATCTCCCAAGGTTCGGAAGGTCCATGGTTGCTTACTGTCATCCACATCTCAAGCTCGAATGCCCTTCCATCATCCAAGGTAAATCGTTTGCGGCGGATCTCGGGGTCATGGTGCTGGTTCGTACCCTTTTGCACAAGTCGCCATCCATCACGCTCAAGTCGCAGCGGATATATTCCAAAGCCTTCCTCGGTGTAACTTGACGCACCGAGCGGCGAAACACGCACCCGCTTCGGTAGTTTGAAGCCTTCAGCAAGATTCGGCTGCTGATTGAGGAGTATTGTGGATTCGGATTCAAAAGTTCCGCCCCCGCCCCATGTGCTTCCATTCGGCCAGAGCAAGAGAGCCGTTAGAAATGGGGGCTTGCTTACCGCTGTCCATGACCGGTATGGAGGCTTTTGATTAGCGGCAAAATATATGAGCTTACTACCCGAAGGAGAAAGGTCTGCTCTGCGCTCATAGATTCGTCCTTTGAACCATTGGCCGGGTTCAAATGAATCGACGCGCGTATCCCAACGGATGAGCCGAACGAGCTTTGATGGACCTCGTCTGAACACGACTGCTGAGTGTCCTGATCGAGGCAATATTGCAAATAGTCTTACTGCCGGTTTTTGAGTCATACATCGTTCCGAATTATACAGTTCTTGGTGTTGGCGGTAGTCTATTTTCAATAAACTGATTTGGCCGGCCGCAACACTGCCATACTGCGGGCGACGGAGCGGAATGCGTCGACCAAGTCTTTAGCGTCAGTCACAGGTATGTACACTGCGTGATTTCCCGATTCATAAGCCAGTCCCCGGCCGGAGCCGCTATGTCCATCGCCCAGAAACTCCCGTTGCAGCGGCAGAATGTCCGGATTTTGGGCAAATCCCACGGTATATATGGGTATGCCGTTGTCGCAGGCCCGTTTCGCTTGTTTCATGGCAAGCGAATTGGCAGATACTACGTCGACTGGCTCGTTGGCCACACCGTCCGTGAAAAGCAGAATCGCCTTTTTGGCATCGGATCTCGACTTCTTCGGATTAGTTAATTGGTCAACTGCTAATTGCAAGGAAACGGCTATGTGAGTTGTGCCCGTTGGTCCGAGACCGAGTATATGGCTGTCCGGAATCTTATCGATGTTGCCGATACCAGTGCCGTCAAAAGTGGTGAAAATGTCTCCCATTTTTGAGAATCTTTGATCGAGATCTAAGAGCGGAAGTGGATAAGTGTCAAATCCACCCGGATCGTAGCGGGCGTCTATTTTGTCCCACGTCACTCTCCAGTTATCGTCGGAGGCAATGCCGGCCGTGTTGGAAAAGGTGTCCAGACCGAAATGAACATCGGCGCTTAAATTCGTAGTCTCCAGGAATTTGAAGAGAGCATCTCGTGCCTGGTTGAATGGCTGTCGAGACGTTTGCACTTGGGTCCAGTAGTTCACGTAGTAGCCGTGCTTTGGTACGATGCCTTTGAGAGCCGGATTGGTCTTATACTTTTCACCACCTTTGCTCTTGTTGAAAACATCTTTGTTTTCGAGATTACCGCGCGAAGCCTCAAGGCAAGTTTCAACGTTAGGATAGCTGAAGCCAGAATTGTCCTGGACTTTGCAAACGAGATCTGTATAACCGTTGGGATAGATATCAGGATCCACTTTATGGCCTTTGCGATCGTCCGGATGATCCGGGTCAAAATTACCCGGTGGCTTGCCTTGCTCTGGCACAGAGAAGAGTACTACGTGTTCTTTGGGAAGGAGCGGCGGATCTGGTGGCATTGGGTCCGGTGGAGTTGCCCCGTGTTCGGCACGGAGCGTCGCCAATTTATTAGGGTTCGGAAATGCTCCTTCTGACCAGATCCACGGTGTACCGTTTCCAGTTAGTCCACCATAGGCTCCGTATGAAAGATTTTGCGGCCAGAATGCATTGACCGCTGAACCAGCGGTGGGAGGCCTGAAGACATTTTTTATCGTATCGGAGGCGAGAGTCTGGTATTCCACCATTTGCGCTTCAGGCTTTTTGGCACCATTCCAAAAGCGCTTCACCAAAGATATCTGGGTCTGGTCATCCATAGAGCCTGACAGATCAAAGCAGATAAATAAGTCGAGCTTTGGTAACCCACCTACGGCAACTGCGTTTGTCACAAAGGTAGGTTGCAGACCAATGAATGCAGCAAACGCGGGTGTTTCTCTATATTGAGCGTTCACCCTGACGCGTTTAGCGTTATTACTTCCCCGTTCTTGGAAGTTGCCGTCGTAGTCCTCAAGCGAAATATTTAATACTGCCGTATGAGCATTTGTAGGTGGTCCAGAACGAGCATCATAGGCATGGACGTCGACATTGTGCGGGCCAAATCTAGTTGTGCCGACGCTGTTTTGCTCGAAGGTGACGGCTGCAGTTTCGATGGCCAAGTCATGGATGGCAGCCAGGCTTAAATCTTTCGGCGCACTGGCAATCGCCGCTGAACCGGCTAGAGCAGCAGCGTCAGTAACGTTGCGGAGCTCCTGAGTGATCAAGTTATAGCGCATCAATTCGAAAGCAAGCAAGCCAGCTGGCAGGATCATGAAAGCTGCGATGAACAACGTGAGGACGACGAAACCTACTCCAAGTGGTTTACGTCCTGAGCGAGATCGGTGAAAGGTGTGTTTCATAGATCATTACCTGAGTGAGCAAATTTTATTGCTATATTCTCAATCAGTTGCCGCCTGTGGTGGCAGGGGGTGGTGGCGCGGGAGATGCCGGTGCTTCTATTGATACTTCGCTTGGAGGAATCGGTCCCGATGATTTTTCTGATTGTGGTAAATGGGTCACCTTGTTTGAATAATCAATTGAACCAATAGCAGGATCGACATGTTGAATTGGCCTGGACGCCGCGGTCTCAGGATCGGTCCAGACAGCGCCATTGACCGGACCGCGTTTTGGTTCGGACTTCTTCACGCTAAAGGATCTGAATGGTCGCTCTCCTCGTGAATCGACGTCCACCGGTATGTACGTTACTGGTGGAGCAAAGGTACCGTTCATAATCGGATAGACATAGGTTCTAGTGTAGTCGTAGGGTCCGGTTAGAAACTGGAGTCCAAATACATCAATTGGTACCGGCAGTCGGATCGTGCTGCGCATCGTCACTGCTACAAATGGTGATCCACTCGATGGCCGAGTTCCGTTTGGATTTTCCACAAAGCGAAAATCACGTTCGTCATCTTCGATTCTGGGCTGACCAATGAAATAACCATCGGTCTGGTGAGCAAGAGCAGCTTGTTGCGCAGCCACTAGTGCTGCCGGACGAGTCGGCATGGCGCCGGCAGCCCGGGCAGCGTCTCTTGCTGCGGAGTCAAGAATGGTAAACCCCCAGACTGCCACGAAGATGTTAAAGGACAAGGTTACGAATATAACTAAAAGTATGGCAATAACAGTGACTTCCAGGGACACTTGGCCCCTTATGCTTCGCATCTTTATCACCCAGGCGGGAATTCTGTTATGCGGGAAAATTTGCATCGAAAAAATTCTTACTTGGTGAGAACGTCTGGGTCTTCCACATAAGATTGAGCGCTGACAGTGAGCGGATAAGAGGAAGTCAGTCCAGGCACTTTTGTACCCATCCAGTTACTCCCCATCGTAAAGAGTGGTGCCACTTCTGCTTTGGCCACAGCCTTTAAAAGATATACGTTGTTTATCGTATCAACTGATCCGAGAGCCAGTCCCTCAGGTTCATCGTGGGGGGCGCTACCATCGAGCGGTTTAACAATGACATACATGGTCTCGGAAGCGGTTACACCTGTAAAGCGAGCTAGATCGCCCTTGAACGTGTTGCGGGCTATTTCGCGAGCTTCAGAGTATGAATCGGCACGAGCCGCTCGCGCACAACTATCGCGTACGGCAAAATCTAGCATTACGATACGGTAGGTCAGCGTCGCTAAAATCAAAAGGGGTAAGGCCAATCCGATGAATAAAAACCAGAGCGTGATTGGCGCTTCGGCGAGCACATTAGCAATTCGCGACCTTTGCCGATTCCTTATGATCATGCGAGATCCCGAAGTCTAGAATAGGCAACATTAGCAGTATATCACACGGTTCTGAGGCAGAAGCTCTATTTGTTTTGCCTCAACACCACCAGACTTCTTGCTATTGTTTGGAAACAATCCTTTAGATCTTTCATGGTGTGCACAGACGTATAGGTTGCATGATTACCAGAAGCATAGGCTATGCCCATCCCAGAACCATGTTTTCCATCACCTAAGAGTTTATCTTCGAGGGGCTTAACGTCATTGTTCTGGGAAAAACCAATTGTGTAAATTGGTATTCCAGCCTGACACGCCCGTTGGGCTTCCTTCATAGCAGCTGAGTTGGCGGAATAAATGTCGAATGGTTCGTTCGCTACTCCGTCTGTAAAGAGAACTATGGCCTTTTTTGCCTGATGGCGCGATTTGCCAGAGTCGGCCAATTGCTCAATAGCCACGTGTAAAGGGGCAGCGATATTCGTTTTGCCAGTTGCACCAATTGCTAACCTGTGATTGTCCGGCGTTCCTTCGATGTTGCCGACTGAGGTGCCCTGGAAAGCGCTAATAATTTCCGGGTACTTGCCTGACTGTTGGTCCAGGTTGATCAATGGCGTAGGAAACAGGTCGCTGCCACCTGCGGCGTAATTGCCATCAATTTTGCAGGAAGTAGTTTTCCAGTAGTCGCCAGGATTCTCTCCAGCGGTATCAGAGAATACATCAACTCCAAAATGTGCATCGGCACTTTGATTAACCGAATCGAGGAAGCTCAAAACGATACTTCTTACATCTGAGATCGGCTGCGAAGACTGTTGAACCTGTGTCCAGTAGTTGGCATAGTATCCAGGCTTGGGTGTGACGCCCTGCAATTCTGGATTGATCTTGGTATTTTCACCACCCCTGCTCTGGTCAAAGGCTTTTTTACTTTCCAGGTTTCCGCGCGATGCTTCTAAGCAAGTCGCTAAGTTCGGATAAAGGTAGCCGGCGTTGTTTGGTACTTTCACTATCAGATCGGTGTAGCCAGTTGGATTTGCCTCCGGCTCTACACCATTTCCCCCGGAATTTCCTGGTTTTTTAGGATCGTAGTTTCCGGGAGGCTGGCCCTGCTCAGGTAGAGAGTTGTCCGATTTAAAGGGTAGATTGTTTGCTAGCAACTTGGGGATCTTTGCGCACCTCAACCGATTCATTTTATTGGCTGCCGGTTGTGGTCCTTCAGAAAATACCCAGGGGCTGCCGTTAGCATCTTGACCGCCGTAGGAGCCATAAGATAGGTTTTGCGGCCAAAATGCATTGAGCGCAGTACCTGTTGGTGGCGGTTTGAACAGGTCGTAGATTGTGCCATTCGCTAAGCGCTTGTAGTCCACCATTCTCTCGTTCGCATTCCAGTAACGCCTGAGCAGCGAAACTTCAGTCTGGTCGTCCATGGAACCAGAAGCATCAAAACATATGAACACATCTAGTTTCGGTAAGCCACCATTAGCGGTGGCGCTGACAATCATGGTCGGATCGAGATTGAGGAAATAGGCGAAAGCAGGTTTATCCTTATAAAGGGAATGTACTCGCAACTTTTTGACCAGGGTGCTACCAACGGACTGCATATTGTCCTGGTTGTCTAGCAAGGCAACATTTAAAGTGGCTTGGTAGGGCTGTTTCGGTGGCTCTGAGGTGAGTGAATTAGCGTGGAGCGTAACATTGCTAGGGCTGAATTTTGTCGATCCCACGCTATTTTGCTCGAATGTGATAAGAGCCGACTCGATTGCTAGGTTGTGGATACTGGGTAGGGAGAGCGTGCGCGGGGCGCTGACCATAGCGGCGGAACCGGCCAGCGCTGCTGCATCGGTGACGTTGCTCAGTTCTTGCGCGAGCAGGTTATAACGGGCCAATTCAAAGGCAAGCAATCCCGCCGGTAAGATAACGAAAACAGCGACAAAAAAGGTCAAGACGAAAAAGCCTACGCCGAGACGATTGCGGCTCCGAGAGCTTCGACTAAGATTGCGCTTCATCCTGAGGGATCGATCTGGTTTAATTTTTTGACTCTGATACTACTTATGACCAGTGACAGAGTGCTGTGATATTCACAGCATATCATGGTCTCAGAGCACTGCTAACGGAACATCATCTGTCGGTGCCGGGAAAGCTTTATCTATAGCGGCAATGTCGTCCTGATCCAGCTTTACTTTGTGAGCCGCAGCATTTTCTTCCGTGTGACTGGCAACAGATGATTTGGGAATGCCAAAGAGAGCCTGGTCCCTGATCGTGAAGGCCAGGATAATCTGTCTGATTGTGGCTTTATGCTTAGCCGCGATCTGCTGGAGAGCTTGACCTTGACCGGAAGAAGGAGGCGGGATTTTGCCGAAGGGGGAATAGCCTACAATACTAATTTTTTCCTTCTTGCAAAATGGAATTAAGCGCCGCTCAATGCCACGCTCACCAAGGTTATAGAGAACTTGATTGCAGACAATCCGCTCCTTTTTCAAATAGCGCATTGCCTCTTCCAGATCTTTAACATCAAAGTTGCTGACGCCGAGCGAGCGGATTTTTCCAGTCTTAACCAATTCCTCAAGAGCGCGCATGGTGTCTTCAAGTGGCAGAGAACCGCGCCAGTGAAGCAAGAAGCAATCTAGATAGTCGGTGCCCAGGCGTTTGAGCGAATGCTCGCAAGCCTGAATCGTTCCAGCAAACGAAGCATTGGAAGGAAGCACCTTACTAACTATAAATAGTTGCTGTCGTGGAAGATCCTTGATTGCTTCCGCCAGCAATTCCTCAGCACCGGTATACATTTCTGCAGTGTCGATATGAACCATTCCCAAATCAATGCCACGTCTGATTGCCTGTTTGGCCTTTTCGCGTGCTTTGCCTGATTCGGCTATTTGCCACGTTCCTTGACCTATGGCAGCTACCTTTACCTGATCGGGACCGAATGGCCTGGAAATCATATTCAGAACTCCGCTTATTAACACCTATTCAAATATGCAGTTTTATGGTTGACGCTCAGATAAATATACAGAGGGCTTTCTTCCAGGGATATCACCAAAAATGAACATGTCGAATTATTTCCAGACAATGCACAATAGTGCAAGTGCCAAGTAAAGCGCCCCTTTGGGG
>PSRH01000213.1 GCA_003175915.1 Candidatus Melainabacteria bacterium
GTGACAAAAACATATGGTGGCAGCAAGGTCTTAAGCGGCGTCGACCTGGCCATTGAACCGGGCCAGATTACTGTTCTTATTGGTCCTTCCGGTTCAGGCAAGACCACCTTATTGAAAATCCTGGCTCTTTTAGAAACGCCGGATTCAGGGTCGGTTTCGGTGGACGGGACAACCTACAAGTTTCCGCTTGGAAAGGGGGAGCGCATCAAGGCGCCCTGGCCGAAAGTGACGGTAGTATTTCAGCAGTTGTTTCTCTGGCCGCATCTAACTCTTTTGCAGAATATGACCTTGCCCTTGTTTGCCCGCGGCGAGGACGATGACTCGCCCCGGGTGCACGAGCTGATCGAGCTCTTCGATATGAAGGATTTCATCTATCGATATCCCAATCAGGCTTCCCTTGGCCAGAGGCAGCGGGCGGCGCTGGTCAGGGCTTTGTTGCTTGAACCTGAGTATATACTTCTTGATGAAATCACTTCTTCGCTTGATGTTGAGCAAACAGCGATTATCCTTTCTAAGTTAAAGGAGTTGCGTGATAAAGGCATCGGAGTTCTTACCATCACCCATCTTCTCCAATTCGCTCAGGAAGCCGCCGATCGAGTCGTCTTTATGGATGCTGGCGAAATCCTGGAGGAAGGGGGACCTGGATTGTTAGCAAACCCGGCGCACGAGCGCATTCGTAAGTTCATGTCAGTGGTTAAGGCGGCAAGCTAATATGCAAAACTCTTATAAATCGAGCCTCTTCTACTTGTTTCTTTTACTGGTGAGCGCCTCCCTTACCTCGTGTGGTCAAGCCACTAGCGCCCACGGCGCTCACCACGAATCGTTGTATGACCGAGTCATGAAAGCCGGTAAAATCCGGTGCGGTTATTTCATTTATCCTCCCTATTCGATCAAAGATCCCAACACGGGAAAAATATCGGGTGTCGGAACCGACGCCATTCAGCTCGTCGGCAATAAGCTTGGCGTGACGGTTGAAATGGTTGAAGAAGTCGGCTGGGGCAATATGGTCGAGGGATTGCAAACCAATCGCTACGATATCATTGCCTCTCCGGTTTGGACGAACGCCAACCGTGCCCGCGTTGCCGGTTTCTCCAAGCCTTTGTTTTACAGTCCTCTTTTTACCTATATCAAAAAAGGCAATCATCGATTGCCAAAACAGCTTGATAAACTTAATTCACCCAGCATAACCATCGCCACCATAGATGGTGAGACGGCTCAAGTCATTGCTGAGAGTGAGGTTCCTAAGGCTAAAAAGCTTTCCATGCCGCAAATGACCGATTGCTCGCAGATGCTGCTTAATGTTGCCACTGGTAAAGCCGATTTGACTTTTGCTGAGCCGACGCTGGCTCTTCTCTACATGAAGAATAACCCCAACAGTTTGGAAATCCTTGACCCCAGTCATCCGATACGAATGTTTCCTAATTGCTGGATGTTTAAGCGCGGGGAATATGAGTTCAAATCGATGATTGATACAGTGCTTGACGAAATCATCAACAGTGGGGCAATGGATCGCATCATTGCCAAATATGAGATCGCTCCTAATCTGGTCTATCGCGTAGCTAAACCCTACAAGCAACCAGGTACTCTATGATGTTCGGCTCAAAATTCCCAGACCGTATTCTTGTTTTTCTAGTGTTTGTCCTTTTAGGCTCGCTATCCCTTTTTGTTTCGTGTGGGACATCATCGGATCTGGAAGGACTCAGGCAGGAGTCCGTTTATGATCGAGTAATAAGAACGGGAAAAATCCGCTGCGCCTACGTCATTTGTCCGCCGGCCTGTATTAAAGACCCCAACAGCGGCAAATTGTCCGGCGCTGCCATCGAAGCAATTCAAATGGTTGGCAAGAAGCTTGGGTTGCTTGTCGAATTTCCCGAAGAGGTGGGCTGGTCGACTGCCTTGGAAGGCTTAGAGACCAATCGTTATGATCTGATTGCCACTCCCTTATGGACGAACGCCGATCGTGCCAAAATAGTCGGATTTTCGAATCCACTCTGTTACAATCCGGTTTATGCTTACGTCAAGAAGGGCCAGACGAGATTTAACAGCGTAGCGGCAATCAATTCTCCCGATGTAAGGATTGCCACTATAGACGGTGATACATCGCAAGTAATCGCCGAGAGTGACTTTCCCAAGGCAAAGCGCTTAGCTATGGTGCAGTCGACTGACTATGCTTCGTTGATGCTCAATGTAGCCACTAAAAAAGCAGACGTAACCTTCGCCGATCCCGTGGGAGCCTTCTTTTTTCAGAAGTCTAATCCGGATTCGATTGAAGTACTCGACAAGCAGCATCCAGTGCGGGTGTTTCCAACCTGTTGGGTGTTTCGGCGCGATCAATTCGAGTTTAAAGCTATGATCGATACGGTATTGGACGAAGTGATTAATAGCGGCACGATGGATCGCCTAATTGATAAATACTTACCGGCGCCCAATCTCTTGTATAAAGTTGCTTTACCTTACCAGGTGCCTTCCTCATTGAGTGCTAGCAAGGATGGCGCCACTGTGGTTCGATGAAGAGGTATAGCTTCCCATGAAAATGCTGAGAATCACGGTAATTTTGATTTTCCTAGGTGCGGTTGGCTACTGGTACTGGACCACTACTCCTGAGTACTCCATCCGCCAGGTGAAAGCAGCCGTGAAGAATCACGATTTGGTTGCCTTCCAAAAATATGTTGATATGGATTCAGTCGCCTCCGGTATCGTCGATGATTTGCTTACGACGCCGATGCGGAGTGTCCTTGGTCCTGGTATCTTCGGGCAATGGATCATGGCTGGCGTCGTCGGCATTCTAAAGCAACCGCTGGTGGCTGGAGTGAAGCAGGATATGGAGCGATTCGTCGTCACTGGTCAGCTGATGCCCAAGGATGCTGAAAGGGAAACCGGCGGCGATACCAGTGATCAACGCTTTTCGCTTGAGGTAATGGATAGCCGCCTCGGTTTTCGCAAACATGCTTTTCGTCGGATCGACTATGCTCACAAGGACGGAAAGATTTGCACGCTTGGGCTTATCTTCCACAATCAGGTCTATAATCAAGATCTTTTGCTTGAAGTAAAAATGCAAGACTATGGTGGCTACTGGCGAATCGTTCAAATTTCCAATTTCCCGAAGTTGACTGCCCGGCTGGTCGAACTGCAAGCCAGTGGCATTCCTGAGAAGGTAACTTCTCCGGATGGAAAAGAGGTAGCTCCGCAAACCAGGTTATGATCGCTTGGCGTCAACCGCTGGGCAATGCTTCTAAATCACGCCTTAAACAGTCCATTCTGGCGAAGCAAGCAAAGCACTCGCGCATCCACTGGGGCATAATTGCGGCCGACAGACGCAGCTTAATTTTGTCACTGTGTTCCAACCGTTCGACTAAGCCTGCCGCCGTCGCCTGACGGCAGGAGCTTTTACCGAGGTGCCAGAGGGCCCGGATGATTAGACCTGGCGGACTGTCTCCCAATTGCATTTTTCTTACACTTGTCCTAATCAGATGAACGACGCGATTGCCAACTCGAAATGAAGTTGTCGCCCCATTCGTGGCAAAGACTAATTTATCCTGTCCTTGTCCGTTCAACTTACGCGCTGCTTGCGACCCATGCGCGACAATGCTTCGGCCAAACGCCTTCACTTTCACTTCAATTATTTCGGCTAGAGAGGGTGGCGATGCAGTATCTTTGATGTAAACTCCTCTGGCGACGCGAATAATTCGACCTTCGACTAAAAGACGGTGAAAGACCTGGTCGACCGTGTTGCGGTCTCCATATATGAGGCAATCGCGAATGGAGAATGGTTTGTCTCCAACGAGATTGTTAATATGGCGGCGAATATAGCTTGGTGCGGACATTCCTTATCCCTCCTTTCCAGCCCATAAGAAAAACAACAAATTTTCTTAGGTGCTGAAAATTCAACGAAAGAGCACCGGCTAAAGTTCAATCAAATTGCAAAAAAGCAATGATTCCTTATTTCTTCTGAAGTCGATTCTTCATTAAGTCAATCATTTCTCTTGGAATTTGTTGTGGAGTTGGCCGCAGGCCGCGTCGATATCGGTGCCCCGCTCTAACCTGATTGTCACAGTCCTGCCGCTGCGTTCGACAATTTTTTTGAACTGCTCCTGAGCCGCCCGTGTCGGTCTTTTATATAGGCTCTTGCCGTTTTCATCGTAGATCGGATTGAAGGGAATAAGATTGACGTTGCAGTGGATGTCCCTGACCATGTCAGCCAAGCCTTTGGCTTGCTGGGCAGAGTCTGTTACTCCGGCTAGAAGTACATATTCTATGGTCACCCGTCGGCCGCTTGTTTCGGCGTAGTCTTTCAGAGCAGGAATCAATTCTTCAAGCGGATACTTACGAGTGATGGGCACGATCTTTTCTCTGGTTTGAGGGTCGGGAGCGTGCAGAGAAAGTGCCAGAGTCAGGGGAAGATGCTCTTTGGCTAGGCGCTCGATACCGGGTATGATACCAGAAGTAGAAACCGTGATGTGCCTGGCGCCGATGCCTACGGAGCCGATTACTGCTCTGATTGAAGCAACCACTTCGTCGACATTCAAGAGCGGCTCGCCCTGTCCCATATAGACGATGTTTCCTACGCGTAATCCTGATTCACGCTGAATAGACATTACCTGGTCGACAATTTCTTGTTTTGTCAGATTGCGTTTGAAACCTAAATAACCGGTGGCGCAAAAGGTACAACCTACGGCGCAGCCCACCTGGCTGGAAAGGCAAGCGCTGAGATTCTTGCGATCATGGAAAGACATCAGTACCGATTCGACCAGCTGGCCATCCGCCAGACTGAAAAGATACTTTCTTGTGCCGTCGCTGCTTACTTGCAGGTGGGCCAGATTTAAAAGAGGTATCTGAAAAGACTCTTTAAGCTGATCGCGCAAGCTCGCCGGAAGATCGGTCATTTCATCAAAGCCGCTCACGTACTTGTGGTAGATCCAACTATGTATCTGTCTGGCCCGGAAAGCGGGCAGGTTGAGAGGCTTCAACTTCTCCTGGATTTCTTTTAGATCAAGACCGGAGAGGGCTGGCAGGGAGCCAGCGCGGAGTGAGCCAGCCTTTGTCTTTTGAGCGCTCTTCAGTTCGGGTTTGGTCATGGCCTAATCAGGTAAGGGGTGATTTTACTAACGATTGTAATGCTCTTGCCAGTCAGCGGGGAATTCTTGCAGTCAAGCCGCTATTTATGAATAGATTGTTCACCTTCAGGCTGAGATGAGGATAGCTGAGCCCCCACTCTATGGGCGATTTGAGGCAAGTTGTCAATATCAGCCATGCTAAAATTGGTGGTCAGCGCTGGCTAGATACTAGATTAGTAGCCTTTTCCTTCTTGTGCGCAAGTTGGTGGGGCTGGTTAAAGGAGAGCTTCTCGATGGTGGAGACATGGGATGAGCGGGCACGCGGCTGGATCAAGACGCTGTTCGGCGATACTAATGAGAAGCGTTTGAAGCTTTTAACCGGTTATGTCACTGCCGCCAATGCTCTGGAGCCCAGCCTGGAAAAGCTCAGCGACGAAGCGTTAAAGGGAAAGACAGGCGAGTTCAAGGAAAAGATCGAGAAGGCCCTCGCCAATGTGGCGGACGTCAAGTTGATGCCTGATGACGCGCCGAAAATGCCTGGGCAGTTCCGTACCCAGAAGGATAAAGTTCTTTCTGAAGTCTTAGAGCAAATCTTGCCGGAAGCGTTCGCTGTAGTTCGCGAGGCTGGCAAGCGCACCCTAGGCATGAGGCACTTTGATGTGCAGCTTATTGGCGGAGCAGCCCTGCACTTCAATAAGATCGCCGAAATGCGTACGGGTGAAGGCAAGACCCTGGTTGCTACCTTGCCGGCATATCTCAACGCCTTAAGCGGCAGAGGCGTGCACGTGGTCACCGTCAACGACTA
>PSRH01000254.1 GCA_003175915.1 Candidatus Melainabacteria bacterium
CCGAACATAGGACAGCAACCTAGTGCTCAATCGATTATTTCCGACCTGCAGGCTTTGAAGCGGGCGGGGTTCACTGGCATTGTCACTTATGGTGCAAGTGGATCGCTCGGCACTCTCATACCCGGTCTAGCTAAACAAGAGGGCTTCGACGGCCTAATAATAGGCGTCTGGAACCCTGGCAGTCAGAGCGAAATTGCCACAGCTGTCGGCTGGTCTAATCTGCCCAACCTAGTTGGATATTGTGTCGGCAATGAAGGACTTCTAGATAGTACCTACACCATGCCAATACTGGCCTCAGCCATACAGCAAGTGCGAGGGGCAACCGGAAAACCCGTTACCACCACCGAGGTCATCGATAGCTATCTAAACAATCCCACCTTACTCAACTGTGGTGACTGGGTCTATCCTAACGCTCATCCTTATTATCACAATATCAAAGACCCCACTGCTGCCTCACAATGGACAGTCAATTCCTACAATTCTCTGAGGGCGCAAACAAACCAGGTACTGATCTTCAAGGAAGTAGGTCTGCCAACGGCCGGCGATCCGGCTTGTTCACCGGCAGGACAGCAACAGTACTACACCCTATTGAAGAATAGTGCCGCCAAATTCAATTATTTCGAGGCCTTCGATCAACCCTGGAAAACCTGGACTTCTGTAGAGCCGTATTGGGGTGTTCTTCAAAGCGACCGTGCCGCAAAACCGCTAGGACAGTATCTTTCCAACACGTATTTGCCCAATATGTCTTTTTACATATATCAAGATGCAGGTTATTTTGCCAATCATTACATACCGAGTGGATTCATTGGTGACACCGGCGATTTAACCATCAATACCGCGTCAACCCAGGCTTATTCTGGATCTACATCCTGCCAAATAACTTACTCGCCCAAGGGAACTCAAGGCTGGGCTGGTATTTATTGGCAAGATCCAGTTAACAACTGGGGGACAAATGGCAGTCTGATAGCTACCGGCTATGATTTATCTCTCTACAATAGTTTGCAATTATATGCTCGCTCGGACAATCCATGCACCGTCACTTTTGAGGTTGGTGGCATCAACAACGCTTTCGGAGATAGCCAGACTACCCCTGTCAGTGTTACCAGTCAACTTAACCAAAGTTGGCAGTTGATCAGCATCCCGCTCTCTGGTGCGAATTTAAGTCATATCATCGGCGGTTTCTGCTTGAGTATCGCCAAAAGCAACAATCCATCAGGGGCCAACTTTTATCTAGATGAAATCAAATTCGTGGCGAATCAAACAGGCTCTACTCCACCGCCAAGCCCCCCGCCAGCACCGCCAGCACCACCACCTCCTCCAGCAGCACTGATTCCTGTGCCAGGAAAGCCAGGACAGTTAGTAAAATGGGCAAAACCACCGAAGCCAGCCAGACCAATTAAGATAAGACCCGTTAAGGTAAGACCGATTAAGCAAGCAAGACCAGCTAAACCAATAAGTGAAAGGCATGCGTATAAAACCTATTAGTCAAACTTGGGCAAACTTTTCAGACAAGCCGGCTGAACCTAAGCCCAAGTTCAATCGAAACCTGCTTTAAGATGCCCGCTGCTTTGCCATCTGATCTTTGACAGGCGTCAGGATTTTATCGGTATGCTGGACGTCAGAGTTTCAATCGAGATTCGTCCGGTCGCCCTCAATAGAGCGGCCTCTGCCATATTGAACTCAAGAATGGCACGTGCTTTATCAATCAAGGCTGCCGTATATGCATCTTGGGCAGTAAGCAGATCCAGCTCATTACCGAGACCTTCTTCCAGTCTTTTTGTCGCAACGTCCATCTGTTCCGAACCGGAATTGATGGCATTGGTCGTCTCGATAAGCAGATTAGCAGACTTAAGGCATTCCAAATAGGCGTTCCGTACTTCCTGATAAACCTTTGTCAGTTGAAGCCTGTATGCATCAGCTGCCTTTATGGCATCCCATTTCGCCGATTTGACGGCGGCTATATCGGATAGACCCATGTTATTGAGCGCCCACACCAGGCTGATTCCCAGGAAATAGTTTTCTGTCATTCTAAATGAGCGCGAGCCGCTAGTGTTCACTGCTATAGGAGCTAAGATTGGTACTCCGTTCGGGCCAATAGTAAAGGAGGAAGCCGGGGCAGCGCTTTGTGAAAGTGTCGAATTCCGAAATACATCGGCACCCGTGGTGATTACGCCCGCACTGCCAACGATTTTTGGAAGCAATGGCGCTCTGGCAACCTTGATGGCGTCCTTGGCAGCCAGTCTGAGATATTCATATTGCTTCAACTCGGGACGGTTGTCTATCGCTATATCAACCAATTTGTTCACGTTTAAGTTTGCGTCAACAAGCCGCGTTGATGCAACCAATCTATCCTTCAAAAAATAATCAACCGATGGATCAAGGTTGAGGGCAGTAGCTAAGTCTACCGCCGCTTGGCGCCTTATGACTTGCTGGACGATCAAATTCTGGCGGTAACGAGATACCTCGCTTTGGGCTTGGAGAACATCGAGTTTGGTACCAAAGCCGTGCTCATTTCTGCCTTTGTTCAGCTCATACGCGGCCTGGGCCTTTTCCAATGCCGAGATGCGAACCTGTAGCAATACATCATTGAGAGCTAGTTGCCAATAGAGCTTGGCCGCCTGATACAAAACATCGTTGGTCGTTCCTTTAAGTTCATACTGCGCGGCTTTCCACTCATGCCGCCTTCGCAATGCACCGTACAAGATGCTACCGCCCCTAAAGAAATACATATTGAAGGTATTGGGCACCGTGACAAATGGGCTATTAATGGGGGCAACAATTCCAAATGGACTGGCAAAGTTGCCTCTGATCTCTTGGGCATTAATACCAGTCGATATGTCTGGCAGAAACTGGGCTAAAGCGCCACGAAATTGCCAATGTTTCGACTCAACACTGCTGCGAGACATTTTCAAGGGCAAATTGTTCGCCAGGGCCGCCTTAAGAACGTCTTGAAAACTTATCGGAACCTGGGAGCTGGCATCTAGCTGATACGGCGAGAGTGTATCGTTCAGCTGAATCAGTGCCTTCAGTAGTGGCTCTTTGACCATTACCCGATCCGGCTCGGTAAACACCGCTCCAGGGGATTGTGCAACAAGAGCTACTGGTTGCTCAATATAGCCAACCGGTAATCTGTCATTGCCATCAGCTATGGCCGCCTCAACTGCATGGGTCTGCAAAAAAAGAAGGATTAGGGCAAAGCGTAGAGTTTTCTGACCGACAGAAGATGGCATTTGTAGCCTTTTAAGTACAAACCCCGCTACGATACCATCGCCAGTGACACAAGTAAAGATACACATTGCGTCCTCAATTGTGGACTTTTTCCATATCAATGAAACCTTCAGAACATCGTTCTGCGACTATCGTACAATGATTTCATCTCGTCACCGGCGATCTGCACTCTTCGCCTTTATTGGACATCACTCTAATAGCGGTTACCCAATTCTAGCTGCACTTTATGCCACCATTCAGATCTACACCGCAGAAGAGCTACCTCATTTAGAGACAGGTAGGGCTATGAGTTCGGGCTGTTCCAGCTCATTCGCGCTACTCTCATTGGCGATTTCCTATGTTACCTAATGGCGACATAGGGTTAACGATCATTACAGGACTCTTCGTGTTCTAATGGTTTCAGCGGGGGACACGCATAGCCCAACTGGAAAACCGAGTTCTGGTGCAAGTTTGGCGATCATAATTCCTCTCTCTATAAACAAGTCAAAAACCTCACTTGTTAGAAAGGTCGGTCGTCTTTATATTCTACCTATATGAAGGGATACCACTTACGGTTGATTTTCAACTTTGGCCAGGCAAGATAGCATGTCTCCCATCGTAGACACGCCTATCGCGAGAGATCATAATGCCATCCCAACAAAATTACAGCCAATTGAGTGATAAAGAGCTAATCGTCTATTCTCAGAGTCGAGATTCTCGAGCTTTCCGGGAATTAGCGAGGAGGTACGAAGGCTATATTGGATCGTTGTTGGGTTATTACGCTGCGGATTGGAAAGATCTAGCAGACTTGAAACAAGAATTGTTAATCAGAGTTTGGCGCGGTATTAGTGGACTTAGGGATCCAGTGGCATTTAAAGCCTGGGTCGGTCAAATTGTCTCGAATCTATTCTACGACGAGTTAGCAAAGCGCGCTAGACAGATCCCAACGATACAGTTGCATGTACCTGACGAGCAGCAGCATGATATCCCTCACGAGATACAGGATCATTCGGCCGGTCCTGAAGAGCTATATCAATACAGGCAATTACGTATTTTGATTCTGCGCGCGATTGCCAAGTTACCAAATCAATACAGAACAGCAATCGTCCTGCACGAAATCAATGCTCTATCTTATGTAGAGATTGCGGCCGTCACCCGTAGTAGTCTGGGTACAGTCAAGTCGCGTATTTCACGAGCGAGAGCTATGCTACAAAAATCGTTAGCTTCTTGCCTTAATAGAACAGCAACTGCCGCCTAAGAATCGAATCGTGAGTAAATGGCTTCGGCTGCTCATACAGCCGGTGCCTGCTTGGGCTAAACTTTGCGCGTATCCACCGAATTAGGATGCGGTGAATTCACGTCTGCCTTCCCATTATTCTAGCGATGACTGTGTCTAATAGTCTTGTTGATTGAAGGATTTTCCAACTGTGTATTCGGCGGTCGCACAGTTATCTTGTTTTCGTTGTTGTCTTCGCTTCAAAACATTGCCGGGCGATTTCTTTATGCTTAACGTTACCTCGCGCTATGTATGAATTGTCCGGTAACACATTAGTCCCAGCACTCAAAGCATCGCTACTTGCGAAAAGTTCTATATGCGGTTTCACCAACGGCGGTATCATGCTTAAATTGCGCTAGCGCCGTTTTACATGGCCGTGTGTATGGACGTTCATAGAATGGCTCTAGAAACAGAGTCTTCATTAGCCCCCAATTCATTTTCCTCAATTTATCCAGAAACGCTTATGTACAGTTATGTATCTTTTCGCGGACATCGGGAACCTCGCGCATACTGATTTTTGTGATTTGCCTTTGCGTAGTT
>PSRH01000089.1 GCA_003175915.1 Candidatus Melainabacteria bacterium
GTGAAGCCGGTGAGGGCAGGATTAGCCACCAGCCTGATTAAATTCTCACGACCGCCAGCAAGATTCTCAATCTCTTTGCACTCAGCGAAAGTCCTCTGGTCGTTCCAGAGGATCGCTTTGCGGATCACCTTATCCTGCTTGTCAAGAAATACGGCGCCATGCATCTGCCCAGATAAGCCAATCGCTTTTGCGTCGGTCGGCTTCAACTTTGCCGACTTGACCACGGAGCGAATCGTTTCCACAGTCGCCTGCCACCAGTCTTCAGGGTCTTGCTCGCTCCAGAGAGGCTTTGGGTGATAGCAGGGATACGACTGGCTGGCCTCGGCCAAAATTTTTCCTTTTGAGTCAAGAGCCAGTGTCTTTGTAGCGGAGGTACCGATATCAACGCCCAGGAAAACTGCCATTGCCATTACCTCGCGGGTTGCGTCTGCCGAACCACCTGTCTCCGTAATCGGCAGGCCGCCCAGTTAGATTAAGGCGCCAGCCATACCAAGTAGACATCCATTTGCTTGACGAAATGCTACTCTACTTGTCCGGATTTTGCACGTAGATGGCGCTTCAAGATCGTCTTGCCGCGATGGCAGGGTATTAGAATCGGGATAGACTATACGTATGGTAAAGCGCCCAATGTTCAAAAGAATTAGTTCAAAGCCGTTTGCGGCAAAGGTCCTGGGCGCAAGCGTGTTCCTGCTCATGCTCCCCTCTTCTGGTCTGGCTCAAGAAGAAGTATGGAAGTCCTGCAACGATGTTGGCGTTCAGTACTATGAGATCAAGCAATATCCACAGGCGGAGGAGCTTTTACTCGTAGCCGTAAGGGAAGCGGAAAAGCTTTCTTCTGATCCGCAAAAGCTTATTACAAGCTTGCAGGCTCTGCGCAAGGTCTACCTGGCCCAAAACAAATCGACCCAGGCGGAAGAGGTGGCTAAGCGAATCAGATCACTGGGAGCTGTGCCAGTCGGCAGTGAAGAGAAGAAAGAAATAGCAAATAGCCAACCGCCTCCAGCGGCCCATGAAAATTCAGATGATATGAGTATGACTCCACTTCATCCTGAAATCGGGAAAGGCATAGAAGCTAAGCCTGAGTCTGAGAATTTGTCACTTAGACCACCTCAAGGGGTGACAGCCGTCGAACAAGAAGCGGAAACGGAGCAGACGGCAAAAGAGAAATCGTCAAAAACTGCCGCAAAAGAAAATCAGCCAGCGATCGAAGAGAAGCCGTCTAAGACCGTGGCATCGGCTATTGGAATGGCCGGTGAAATGCGTGTCAGTCCAGGAAGCCGGGAGGCCGTCGAAGTCAGCCAGCTAATAGGCCACATCAATTGGACAAGGACTATCCAAATTTCTTCTGACGGAACAAGAGCTCTTTCCGGGAGTGACGATTTCACGATGCGCTTGTGGGATTTAGGCACAGGAAAGGAAGTGCACCGTTTCGATGGACATGAGAACGCAGTTAACTGCGTTGTCTTTTCGCCCGATGGCAGAACTGCACTTTCAGCCAGCAGTGACCGGAGCGTGCGCTTGTGGGATCTAGATGGCGGACAGCAAGTGCGACGATTCGACGGCCACGCCAATATCGTCACCTGTGTCGCATTTTCGCCGGCGGGAGATCGTGCTGCATCGGGCGGCTATGATGGCACTGTTCGCATTTGGGACGTACAGACGGGAAAACAAATCCAGTGCCTGGGCGGCGATCTGAAAACCGTACGATGCCTGGCATTTTCACGGGATGGTTCCCAATTGGTATCGGCAGGAAGCGATCGGTTAATTACTCTCTGGTCAGTGGCGGACGGACACCTGATCCGCCGCTTCGTAGGCCATAAAGACGAGATCATCGACGTGGCAATCTCCAGTGATAACAGCAAAGTTCTTTCCAGTAGCCGTGACTTGTCTGTCAGATTGTGGGATCTGGCCACTGGCACGGAAATCCATAGCTTACTAGGCCATGGGAACTGGGTCTTGAGAGCGGAGTTTATGGGGGACGACAGACGAGCGCTAAGTGGAAGCCTCGACAAAACCTTTCGCGTATGGGATTTGAGTGATGGAAAGGAAACTGCTTCTTTCACCCTCCCTGATCTTGGTATGTGGGGATTGGCTCTATCAAAAACGGGTGACCGGGCGATAACCGGCAGTAATGACTTTACACTACGCCTCTGGAAGATGAACCCACAGTGATCGCCTAAGCCCCCGATTTCGGCTTGTCGACGTAGTCCATCAGCCGTCTGGCGAGCTGGAAGTAGAAGCTGCGGCGATGGAAGTAATTAGCGTGGGCAGATCCGCCCAGCGAGTATGTTGGAATATGAAAGTCCTCCACGCCTTCGAATATGTGACTGGCTGGATAACCCAGAAAATCGTGTGGGTCGAAAATGTTGATCCAGCGTTTGACGTTTTCCGGTTTTTGGATCGGGCGCTTCTTCCCATTGATGCCGGGGAACATTTGCAGATCGGCGAAGAGCGGGAATTGAGAGCCGACCGTGATCAGCACATCGATGGGAATATCTTTGCCGTAGCAGGTAACGATGTCGCAGAGTATGACACCACCCATGCTGTGACCGATGACAATCAATTCGTCGCCACTCTTCTGCTGTATGGCTCTCGCCTCACGGAGTGTTTCAATGACTCTCTGGGCCATCGGAGCGGCTTTGCTGTCGTCACCGCGGTCGCTGAAATACGCGAATGCATCGCCGATCAACAATGCACACTGCTGGTGAAATATGGCGCGCAACGGCTCGTTGAAAATTTTCGCCGTTGTGCCGACAGCTTTTTGTCTCAGGCGCAGCCGAGCATTTAGAACTTCCTCATCGAGGTGCGCTTTCAAGGATTTTGTCCGCGATGCCATTCCTTTGTGGGCATCTTTGATTTTGTTGTGGACGCTCGCTCCAGCCGACCTGATCAATTTACCAATCTGGGTTTTGGATTTGACAGCCGGTTTCGGATTTTGGCTGGTGGGAGTGCTCAGCAATCCGCTCAATCTCTCGAGCAGTTCATCATCGGATTTTACGGCGGCGAGCCAGCGCTCACTCTCGGCACTGTGACTGAAATCCAGCGCTTTCTGGGCCAGACGCGCCATTTCTTCCTCCGACTGGCGGTTCTCATCTCCGCCGGCGATCATTTCTTGATCGGCAAGCAACCAGAGCAAATCGATAACATCCGCGAGAGAGGCTGTTCGCGCCATGTCCAAAAGCGGCGTCTCCGATCCGGCTTCGATTATATCTTCCAGCTTGGGCGAAGCCGCCTCGGGCGCCTTCTTGCCCTGTTTCTTCCAGAGCATCTGATAGTTGCCGTGCGGCAGGAACGGAACGTCAGGCGAAACACTGGCGCCCAGGTCACCCCAATACGGATTCAGTATCGACGATGCGTCGACGTTCCTTCCCAACTGTCTGTAGAAGATCTCGGCGAATTGCCGATCGCGAAATGCCTGTTCGCGCTCGTAAACTTTGCCGCGTCTGACATTCACTCCATGGACAAATACGAGTGGCATCATTTCCTCCAGGCGAGTGCGGTGTATCTATTATGGCGCACCGCTCGGCATCGATCAAATATGGAGGCACACAGTTCACGAACTGTTGACTCCATAGGTTCCAACCGTGTGCAATTCGTGAGAATCACTGCGGTGGAATATCTACTTGCACATAGAAGCAGAAATTTCCTCTGCGATGATTTCGAAGCGTAGCTTGAAATCCGCATGATATCAAATATGGTGACGAAGAAAACGGTTAGGCCGGTTGATCTTCAGCGACGCGGCCTTTATAGACGGTTTCTAGATGTGCGATCAAAGCTTCTGCCTGGCGGCGACCAAGCTCGTCCCAGTGTGGGACGCTAAAGGTTTTCTGTGAGTAGCTATCCGCTTGCTCGTCGGTCCAACCGATCATATCTAGGGCGCGACCCAGGACAGTCAGATAATTTTGATCGGTGATTTCGCCCAGTCCCATTCCCTGAGGTTTCTGCGGAGCAGCAGTCGGCTCAGGCGGACGAGCGACGGGACTGCTGACGCTTATGCTGACGTCCACTTGAGGAGGAGGAGCAACGGGCGACGGCCCGATGGCGGGGCCGATTTCAATCTCCTCAGCCGGATAATGCCGTACATCCGAGAGAAGTTCCTGCGACACAGGTTGCCATGGCGAGGTAAGTTCGCCTTCCAACTCTTGCTTCAAGGTAACCGTAATCAAAAGCTGCCGCAATTCGTCAATCTGTCGAGAAATCTCGATGAAACGTCTTTCCGTGAAGTTGCGCAAACCAATCAAAGCTTCCATCAAAACTTCCGGATTACCCGGTGTGCTTGGCAAGCCAATCAGCTTTGGTGTAACCAACCCCTCGGCTTCCAATTGCGGACGAATCTGGGAAGTCGGCCAACCTTGTTCGACCAGCTCCTTGATTCGCTCAAGTACAGAGAGATCCTCCGAGCGGTACTGTCGTTGTTGACCACGCCCGCGTTTGATCTCAAGTCCGAACATCAATTCCCAGCGACGAAGCTGGTGTACGGATAATCCAAGCCGAGCGGCTACAGCATTGATCGACATTAAGTCCATTGGCCAGCGATACCCCAGTTCATGGATTCTCTAGTTATACCGCAACTAGCGGAGCTAGCCTAGCTACTAAAGAACCTATTCAGCGATTCGAGGCCGTTCAAAGAAGGGCAATCCTGCCAGGGAAGCCTGTCTTAAAAGAGTTATCGGAGATTAACGAATATTCAGATCAAAATATCACTGTCGCCCTTTACCAGACTGACTTGCCCTTGTTCGGGCAGTTAAAGGCTGAGGCTCAGCGTGTTCTTTCCATGAGTCGAGGCCCTTTGTCCGACAGAAGCTAGGGGCGAGTTTTCCTGCGAAGAACAAAATCGTGTCACAATGAACCGAAGTTTTCAGCAAGGAATAAAGCGCGTGTCCGCCAGACAGATAGAGAAGGGAAGGGCAACAAGGCGAGCCATAGTAGTGATCATCGACGGTTGCGGAGCCGGAGCAGCACCCGACGCTCGCTCTTATGGTGATTTGGCATCGTGCAACACACTGGGCAACCTGGCAGAACAAGTCGGTGCTCTGAAGCTTCCCAACTTTGCCCAGTTGGGTTTGGGCAACATAGTGCAGATGGCAGGAGTGGCAGCCAATCCACAGGCGATTGGCTTACATGGAAAATTGCAAGAGTTGTCCAAAGGCAAGGATACTCAGACGGGACACTGGGAGTTGATGGGAGTGGTAAGCGACCACGAATTCCCCACATACCCAGAGGGATTTCCGCCCGAGATACTCGATCAATTTATTGCCGAGACTGGGTGCCAATCAATTCTCTGCAACAAGCCTGCCTCGGGGACTGAAGTGCTTGAGCGACTGGGGCCGGAACACCAGAAGACTGGCGCCCCGATTGTCTACACGAGCGCCGATAGTGTTTTCCAAATTGCTTGCCACGTAGACGTGGTTCCGCTTGACACTCTTTATCAGTGGTGCAAGATTGCTCGCCGGATTCTTCAGGGCAAGCACAGAGTCGGACGCGTCATCGCCCGTCCCTTTATTGGCGAGAAGGGAAACTATTTGCGCTTGCAGGGAGACCGCCGCGACTACGCGGTGCCGCCGCCGGCCAAAACCCTTTTGGATGATTTGCGTGGTATGGGTATGGGGGTCTTCGGCGTTGGCAAAATCGAAGACATCTTTGTCAAGCAAGGACTCAGCCACGCCAAGCATACGGCGAACAATGCCGAGGGTCTGAAGATTACCCTGGCTGCTCTTCGCGATCAAATCGATCTGGAACCTCTGGCAATTCTTCCTGAGGCTGAGGCGCCCTCTGATGTGCAAATGATTTTCACCAATCTGGTCGATACCGATTCATTATACGGACACCGCCGCGATGCGAAGGGGTATGCCAATGCCCTGGTTGAGATTGATCAGTGGTTGACTAAAGCTCTACCGAGTATCAATGAGGGGGATTTGCTCGTGATTACCTCCGACCACGGCAATGACCCGACTGCCCCTGGTACCGACCATACTCGTGAGTACGTACCGCTGCTTCTCTATTCGCCGAGCTTTATTGAAGATGCGGCGGCCTCCAGTACGGGGGCGAGAGACCTGGGGGTTCGCCAGAGTTTTGCCGATGTCGGTGCGACAATTGCCGGCTGGTTTGGAATTCCCTGGTCGCGGCCCGGGCAAAGCTGCCTTGGCAAGAATCCGCTCGTGGCAAGTTGCTGATAGAAATATCGAGACTAAAGTGGCTGACGACCGAGCGCAGCCTTCCTTAATAATGTAGGCATTGAAGTCTCAAGTTTTTGCTTCAAGCTAAAGCGGTTACCCCTTCCTTCACTGGGCTAACCTGTCATGCCAGTCTGCCGCGTCGAAGAGGCAAAACTAAGTTCTCACTTTCAGGTCCTTCAGGTTTGAAATTATCGCCGGCAGGATTTCGGCGGACGGACTTTGCAGGAAGAGGTCGGCTATTTCGGTAATCGGCGTTCGATTGGGATTGACTTCCAGGATTATGGCTCCATGTTGTTTGGCCTGGTAGGGCAAGGAGGCGGCCGGATGCACCAGCCCGGAAGTGCCAATAACCAGCATAAGCTCACTTTCTCGACTTATCTGCATGGCCCGGCTCAGTTCGAATTCTGGTAATGCTTCACCAAACCAAACGACGTCCGGTCGCAAGAGCGAGCCGCAGTGGCAGAGGGGCGGTTCGTTTAGACCTAGGGGCACGTTTTGGGCGGGATGACTTGCCTCAAAACATTTGATCTTCGAGATATTTCCATGTAATTCAATGACCCGGCTCGAACCAGCAAGAGCATGTAAGCCATCTACATTCTGGGTAATTACCGTCAACTCCTCTACCCATTCCTCTAAATCGACGAGAGCGCGATGGCCATTGTTGGGCGCAACTTCGGCAAGCCTTTGTCTCCTTGAGTCATACCAGCGCCAGACCAGGGACGGGTCATTCAAAAAACCCTGCTGGGTGGCTAGCGTCTCTGGGTCGTAGTTGGCCCATAGACCTGTTTGGGCTTCGCGAAAAGTTGGGATACCGCTTTCTTTCGAGATACCCGCTCCACTGAGAACTGACAGTCGTTTGACGCCGCTAAGATAGGCTGCCGCCGATTTTAGCCGGTCCTCGGTTGTCATGAAACGGCCCTTACTTTTGCTTGCCTCAGACATGGTGGATTCCCTCTGGAGAATGGCGGTTTTGTTTCAAGAAATCGATGACGGCGGGCTCCTCTTCAAGGCGAAGAATCTCCAGAGACATGCCGCAAATAGAATAGCCCAACCCAGTTGGAGTCGGTGTAACGCGACATTGAAAACCCTGGGGGGCAGTCCTGAGGGCTTTTTCTGCTGCCAAGACTGCATGCAAGGTTGAAAATGTGAGGATCAGGCGCTGCATTTTTCGTAGGAATGGGTACACCAATATCATAGGTAAGCTTAAAGTAAAAACTACCTGAATTGCTCGAAGCAATTACGGAGACTGGCATCCAGGCTTGGGTTTGTGTTATACTGACTTAACGAGGCGAGGGTCGTATGCAGCAGCAACATTGTCCACGTTGCAAGTTCAGGATCGTGAATAATAAGCGCGCGTGTGCAACCTGCGGCTTCAAGTTTGCTCTGCCTGGTGATACTAAAGCTGGCACTACGGACTGCAAGGATGCTAACCGGGTTTCGCTTTGGGGTAAATTGTTGGGCTTAGCTTCCACGGATCCAAAGGAAGTAGTGGATCCGGCCCAGGAAAAGCCTGCTCTCAGCTAGCCAAAGAAGTTTGTAGAATTTTGTGGGGGATCGCTCTGGCGATCTCTTATTTTTTCAAACGGGCTCACGTAGGGGACGTCTGTAGGGGCGGCTTCAGCCCCCGTATTTCGAAATTAGCGGGACGCTCAAGCGTCCCCTACAAGACACAAATGACCCCTACATTTTTTTGTAGATAGTGTAATAAGTCCAGTAACTGCGGAACACCTTCCGTACGTAATCACGCGTTTCTCGGAAGGGGATGCTCTCCACGAAAGCATCGAGGTCATCTGCTCCTTGTTTATTCAGCCAGGTTCGGACAGAGCCGGCTCCGCCGTTGTAGCTGGCTACGGCTAGTACAGGATTGTCGTGGAAGCGAGATAGACAAAGCGAAAAGTAATCGATACCGAGCTGTAGATTGAGAGCAGGATCGAAGAAGGCGCTGGCATTCGATACTGAAATATGCAGACGTTTTGCTACACCATATGCGGTGCCGGGCATAACCTGGGTCAAGCCGATCGCTTTCGAGCTGCTCACCGCGAAGCGATTGTAGTACGACTCTTCCCGCACAAAAGCGTGGGCCAGGCAATTATCTACTTTCCTTTTGTCGCGGCAGTTGCTTTGAATTTCTTTGGCATAAAGTAAGGGATAAGCATACTGCCAGATAATGTCGCTGGTCGGACCGCCGGCAGGAAGATTTTTTACCGCTTCGGTGATTGTCTGGCGGGGTTGATTTAACCTGGTATAAAGCCAGGGCTTCAGCTCTGGATCTTGGGCCGGGACCAAATCCAACGACTCCTGATATTCTCCGAGGCGAACCAGCTCCCAAAACGGCTCCGAGGCCACGTTTGCTAATCGATTATCCAGGGCTCTTGGATCGGGCCAGGTCCAGCTTGCCAGCCTAGGATCGAGATTGAGTCTGCCCCAACCGTAGGGCGTCGGCGTTTTGTGAATGGCGGCTATGCGAGCAAGCGAGCGAAAACCATAATAGTCGGAAGGATACAAATTATTTGTCTTGCGGTAGAACGATTCGGCTTGCTTAGCTGAGCCGGTCTTTTCGCAAATTTTACCGGCCCAAAATAAAAAGCGCGGGGCCGCTCGTGCCGTGCCGTATCTTTGGGCAGCGCTGTCAGCTACGTGGATGAGGGGAAGCAAGTCTTTACCTTTCTTGTGTTGAACCATATCCCAGAAAATCCACCATTGCGATTCAGGGGCATAGGCAGAGTGCGGGTTGCGATTCAAGAGTTCTTTATATGCGGCAATCGATGCCGGTGCTGGTGACCTTTTGGCAATGTTCCAAATGGCAGCGTCTGAGTTTTGCGGTTTGGCGGCCAGGACCTGACGCCAGAATTTCAGGGCGTCGGGTGTGCGGAGGCGGTTAGCTATTTCGTTACCAACTAAGGCGTAGCGGTAATCGCCTGGATTGCGCTTGATTGCAGCAAGCAGGGTGGCGCGAGCACGTTCGGTAGCACCAAGCTTCACCCAGCACATGGCCGACTCCATAACTCTGGCGCGCTTACTCTTCTGCCATAATTCCAGGGCTTGCTTCCACTTTTCCTGGGCGTAAGCCGCCTGACCATAGAGATCGAAATCTTCGCTAGTGAAATTGGTTGGATTGGACGTCAAAAGCGGGCGCAAGCGATCGAGAATCGTGTAGGCAAAGTGGCCGGTAGGACTCAAACGCAAGTATTGATTAAAGAGGAGAATGCCTTCTTTCACCGACTGTGGAGCACCATTACCGTTCTGGGATTGACCTTTGGTGACGGCCATTTCGCCCAGGTAATAATCGGCCCCTGTGCCGTACTCCGTCTGGGGATAATCCTGTTTGATTTTCTTGAAGGCCGCTTGAGCCTTGTCATTTTCGCTGGTGCGCAAGAACGATTGGGCCAAACCATACTCAGCCTCAGCCCGCTTTTCCGGTGTAGCGGCCTCTGCCCTTAGCGATTCCAGCGTTTTTCGCACGACTTTTTCCTGTCCCAGTGCCGCTGCTACTTCGCTTATGTGCCACTGGGAAAGTTCTTTGAGAGACGACAATTGCTTGGCAGTATCAAAGAGAGTAAGCGCCTCCTTCAGGTCATCTTGAGAGTTTGTAGTTTGCAGCAGGCGCGCCAGAACGTATGATGCTTCTCTTTTGTCTTCTTTAGAAATTCCAGAATCGCCGAGCAACTGTCTGAGAGCAGAGCGCAGTTGGTCGCTTGATAAGTTTTGGCGAGCTTGCAATATTTTGTTGAGAGTTAGAGGGCCGTTGCTTAAGGAACCAGGCAGGACGGCTGAACCTCCAAATTGTTGGCCCACTACTATTGACCTGGGCGAGCAACTGGCCAAGACCAGAAAGAATGCCAAGGATAAGCCAAGGCGCAACAAATGTCCGCGAACGCAAGTGCCAGATGGGCAATTCATCAACTTAGCAAGGTCCATCAAAATCAAAACTCGTAGACTGGTTATGCTAGCATAACGAGGCAGGAGACGCCGCTCAATGACGACGTCCGTGATAAAGCCTAAATGGTTGCAGGGAAAATCATCTATTTTGATAACGCCGCTACGAGCTATCCCAAGCCCGAAGTAGTTTATCAAACGCAGGATGCATCTTTAAGGAGTGCGGGGAACCCTGGCCGGGGGGCGCACAAGCTTGCCCTGGAGTCGGCGAAGGCGGTGTTTGAGAGCCGCAGCGAAATCGCCCGCTTTCTTGGCGTTGATGCGCCGGAGCGTCTGGTATTCACTCCTGGCTGCACGTATTCAATCAACACGATATTGCGAGGTTTCCCTTTTCGGCAATCTGTACAACGCGGGAAGGAGTTGCCAATTGTCATTGTTTCACCGCTCGAACACAACGCGGTGATGCGACCATTGGGTCGCCTAGAGAAGGCTGGCCTCCTCCGTATCCATCGCCTGAAATACGTGCCTGAGGGTGTCATCGATCTGCAAGAATTCAAAGAAGCTGTGAAGCAACTGAAACCCGTCCTTTGCGTTGTCCAGGAAGGAAGTAATGTCACAGGAGAACTGATCGACATAGTGTCGGCATGGGAAATTTGCCAGCAGGCGAAAGTCAGCATCTTGGTCGACGCCGCTCAATCAGCTGGTTCGGTAGAGAGTTGCTTGCCGAAACTTTCCTCATCATTGGCTGCCACCGCCGATAGCGGCAACGGATTTTTCTGGTGTACCTCAGGTCACAAAGGATTATTGGGTCCCCCCGGAATTGGTTTGTTATTCATTGGCGCCGGGACCAATATAGAACCGTTGATTGCCGGCGGCACGGGCTCTAACTCTGAGAATCTGGAGATGCCAGCTAACTATCCGGATCGTCTCGAATCAGGCACGCAACCTGTGCACCTCATAGATGCTCTAGCAAAAGGCGTTTCCTGGCTGAAGCAAGAGGGTATTGCTAAACTTCATCAACACGAGATTGCCTTGACCGATCGCTTTCTTGCCTGGTGCGACGAGCATACGTACGTCAATGTATTTGGAAATCGCCGCCCCAGGAAAGCTAGTTCTATGGGCCGAGAATCTTTACTGCGGGCCGGACTGCCAATCGTCTCTTTCACCGTTGATGGAGTATCGACGGACCGAGTGGCCGACTTGCTCGACAGAGAATTTGGCATAGCCGTGCGCTCCGGACTTCACTGCGCAATGGCCGCCCATCAATCGCTGGGCACTTTGAAAACCGGCTTGACCAGAGCGAGTTTTGGATACTTCAACACGGCCGATGAAGTGGACGAGTTATGCACAGCGCTTCAAGCGATCCATAAAAAACAAGGTCAATAAACAGCTACGCCAGCGTAACTTCGTCGTGGTATGAACGATATTTATAGAAGCGAAGAGCGGAAGATTGGATCCAGCTAGAAAGCTTCTTGTTAGATGTTCGATCTCGCTGCTATTTAGCGGCCGATGCTCCCATCTCTAGAGTTATACTGAAGCTGTTTCCAGACAATCGGATGGGATGAGCCATGAGCGCAACATTATCAACAGGAATTCTGGTCTTCTTTGTTATAGTTGCCGTCTTGAATATTGCCATGTCCATAGTGCGAAACCAGTGGCTGAAGCAGTTGAGTTTTCGCGTCTCGCCACCCCTTTTCAAGCAGTTCGCTTTGTTCCTACTTGCCATCGGAGCGTTGTTGGGATTGCGGGGATTGTTCAATGAGGATGCCTGGAAGAGCGAAATCTTTTTTGCGGCCGGTGCGCTCTTACCATTCACTCTAAAGCGATTCGGCGTGCCATCCGGCCCGCTTGGCGTCATATTGCTATTACTTGCCGTCGGTGAAACTAAATTCCTCTCCTGTGCAGACGCCCTGGCGACGATGTTCGGACTGGGTGTTTACAAGGTTCTAGAGAACATGATTTTCGGTCTGGAAAACTCATTCGAGGATATTTTGCCGGCCTTTGTCTGGTTGGCCGGGTTTAGCTGTTCACCTCAGGACTCCTTGAAAGTAGGAAGAGAAAATATCCTGCTTGCCTGCTTGTCCATACCCATACTGTTGAAAGTGTTGCAAGCGCCATACCTTTCCGAAGACAAGTCATTTATTAAGCGTATTCTCCTTACAGCAGCCGGCGGATTAGGTCTGTTGCTCATCATAACTAAGGTCCTGTTACTGCCAAAGCTGGCTATTCTGGCAGCTTTGTTTGGTGCCGGATTGCTTTTCACTTATCTGTTTGAGCCGGTCGGCCAGTCCGAGGAGAAGCAAGTTATGGATCCGGTTCGATTGCTGGTTTTGATCGGCGTACTTACCCT
>PSRH01000030.1 GCA_003175915.1 Candidatus Melainabacteria bacterium
AAGAATACTTCCTCGCAAAAACCGGAGGTCGCCGCTAGAAGAATTATATCCACCATCTTCAGGCTGGAAAACAACGGTGCCACTTCCTCAAAGACAATCTTGCTTAGCGCCGTAATCCATTTAGGTGGGGTCTTTAAAAGTCTGCCAAGCCAAATGATCAGGAAGCCACTAAAGGCAGTACCGCAACCTGATATAAGTCCGATAAACAAACCATGTCTGGAAAGTTTGAAGGCGTGCGTCAGATCAATTTGGGCTATTTGGACCCAGAACGTAGCAATGAGCAAGAGAGCCGCTTCCAGAACGAGCGTGATATTCATTATCGTGACTCGGTCAAACGAGCGACTTTGCATGGGTTAAGACCACCTCGGGGCGAAGCCTGTTGTCTTGAGTTGCCGAGCATACGGCAACAATCGAATCGTCAAGCATGGCAAGACAAAGCTTATCACTATTAAAATCCCTCTCGCTTATCCTGGGAAGGGACATTAATGGCAAATATTGTCCCATAGCCAAAAGTCCCGCAGTCTCCCGATCGACGCTAACTTGCGGCAACGACAAAACTTTCTGCGGCGGGATGACAACCTCTGCCAGGCGGTCAGCGTCAGCCAGATCGTTAAGCGCCTCCAGACTCTGAGCCTGAGCAAGGGCAAACGGCCCCGACTGTTCGCGGACAAGGCCCTTGAGGCAAGCGCCGCAACTGAGTTTCTCCCCCAGGTCACGAGCAATCGATCTTATATAAGTACCACCAGAGCAATGAACGCGTAGGCGTATTACTGGCAGATCTACCGCCAATATATCTATTGAGTCGACCTTAATTCGGCGAGCTTTCACATCGGTTGGCACATTGCCGGCCCGGGCCAATTCGTATAGACGCTTTCCGTCATGATGTATAGCGCTATACGCAGGAGGCACCTGATCTTGAACTCCAATAAGCTCAGTCACCGCTGCCTTAATAGAGGCTGGCACGTGCTCGCCGATTGGCCTCTCATCCAACACTTCCCCTTCCGTATCGTCCGTTGTCGTACGCTTCCCCAACAATATCTCGGCAAGATATATCTTGTCGGAGGTCAAAAACCGCAATAGTCTGCAGGCTTTACCGAGGGCAATAGGCAACACACCAGTAGCGGCTGGATCAAGGGTTCCGGCATGACCAACTTGCTTGATACCGCTCAACTTGCGCAATCTTTTCACAACATCGTGCGAAGTCATGCCCGCCGGTTTCGAGACGTTGACGAATCCCAGCATATATCAAAGATTCCTTCCGGATTCAATGCAGCACGGGCACAGCGGTGGCCTACCCCTAAACCTCACCGCGAGAAATCTTGGAGAGCAGTTGGGAAACCTTCGCCCCACGTTCCAAGGAGTTGTCCAGCTTGAATTGCAGCTCAGGAGCAAATCTCAATTTAAGTCGTCTGCACAATTCCCCGCGGATGTAACCGAGGTGATCGTTGAGAGCGGTCATAGTGCTTTCCTGTATCTCAGGCGTTCCGAAAACTGAGACGAATACCTTGGCCGAACGGCAGTCTCCGGCACATTCGACATCGGTAATTGAGACGATGCCGGAAATCCGCTCGTCTTCGAGATCTCTCCGGATCATCTCGGAAAGTTCCCGTTTGATGGATTGCGAAACTCGCAGTGGTCGTTGTGTGGTCATAGGGAGCACCTCTTCTCTTAAGAGCGAGAGATTCTATCCAAATCAATCGTTTTTTAGGCCCGAGCCAGATCTTTCTTCGTTTCTTGAATGACGAAGGCGTTGACTACATCGCCTTCCTGCAAGTCGTTGAACTTCTCGAAGCTCATGCCGCATTCAAAACCTTGGGCAACTTCTTTAGCATCGTCTTTGAAACGTTTCAATGTCTCCACCTTACCCTCGTAGATTAATTGACCATTTCGTTCAATCCTCGCGATCGCCCCGCGAGTCACTTTGCCGCTGGTTACCATGCAGCCAGCAATATTGAGATTCTTACCGAATTTAAAGACCTGTCGAACCTCCGCTGAACCGATTTGTACTTCTGTTTTAACCGGCTGAATCAAACCTTGGATCGCCTTCAGCAAATCATCGGTGATTTGATAGATGATACTGTAGGTTCGAATATCGACACCAGCCGCTTCGCTAACTCTGCTTGCGTTTTGATCTGGCTGAACGTTGAAGCCTATGATGATTGCGTTAGAGGACGCAGCCAGGTTGACGTCGTTCTCAGATATGTCACCAGATGCGGTGCGCAGCACTCTCACCTGGACTTCGCTACCGGAAAGTCGCCGGACGGAATCTGCAATGGCTTCGGCCGTTCCCTGCACGTCAGCCTTGATGATTACATTAAGTTCTTGCATTTCCCCTGTGGTCAGCATGTCGTGCAATGACTCGAGGGTAACGTGATAGGGTCTGCGATCGCCGGCCAGTGATTTTCTCTTTTCGACGAGGGTTCGCACCGCGGCGCTGTCTTCAACGACCTCGAAGCGTTCGCCCGCCAAAGGCACTTCATCCAGGCCCAAGACTTCCACCGGCATCGAGGGACCAGCCGCTTTGACGCGCTGGCCACGGTCATCGAACAAGGCTCTCACTCTGCCTGACTTGCTGCCGGCGACGATGAAATCACCTTCGCGTAAGGTGCCGTTTTCGACGAGCGCCGTCGCCACTGCACCTCTGCCTCGTGATAACTCAGCTTCAATAATCACACCTTCAGCCGGCTTCTCAGGGTTGGCGCTCAAATCTTCGAGCTCAGCGACGGTAAGGATCATCTCCAGCAAGAGATCAAGATTAGTACGCTTTTTAGCCGACACGTTTACGCACACGGTGTTACCGCCGTATTCTTCCGGCACAAGCCCATATTCCATCAACTGCGTCATTACGCGTGTGGGATCGGCCCCGGGTTTATCGACTTTGTTGACGGCCACGATTATGGGAACGCCGGCTGCCTTGACGTGATCGATAGCTTCGACCGTTTGCGGCATTACTCCGTCGTCGGCAGCCACTACAAGAATAGCAATATCTGTAGCCTTGGCTCCCCGCGCCCGCATAGCCGTAAAGGCTTCGTGACCAGGCGTGTCCAGGAAGACAATCTGTCGCGTCCCCTCTTCATAAGGGACTTCCACGTGATAGGCGCCGATGTGTTGCGTGATGCCACCAGCTTCGGCATCAGTCAATAAAAACTTCGTCTGGCGGATCGCATCCAGAAGGCTGGTCTTACCGTGATCGACGTGTCCCATGATGGTCACTACCGGTGGACGCTGCACCAGGGCAGCCTTGTCTTCTTCGCTCAAGACGACGTCGTCATCGACCTCAACCAACTCTGGGGCAATCGGTTCTGTCGAAACCTCGTACTCCATTTCGGCTGCCAACTCTTTGGCCAATTCCAGCTCGACCAATTGATTGACTGTGCGGCCAATGCCCTTCATAAAGAAGCGCTTGATCACTTCCTCAACGGAAACGCCCATCTTTTCAGCCAGTTCCGTTATGGTCAAAGCATTGGTGAGCGTGATCACCTTTGGCACTTCGACGCTGGTTTCAGCCGGTCGAACCTTCTCCTCTTTCTTTTGAATGTGCCTTTCGGCAGGAGTCTGCCGGTGCGTTTTCGGTGGGCGCGGGGGCGTGGCTCGCACTGAAGGAGCGGCTATTCGTATGGGAACGGATGGTGTCATCGGTCTTATCGGCGGAGTAAACTTGACGCTGTCTAGACTGAGGCGGTCGTCTTCTTCCGCCGGTGCTTCTGGTTCGCTAACCTCCGGCTCCGTTTCGGGAACAGCATGTTCTTGTGGCGCCGCCGCTGTCCGTGCCGCTTGCTCTGGCGCTGGCGGTTTGGATTTGACTGGACTTGCCGGCTCTTCTGTCGGAGCTGCCGGTTTTTGTCCTTTAGCAGCACGGGCTGGCCGGCTTGGTTCTGTGATTTCCTCTTGAGTCAAATTGCTCGATTTGAGCGCAGTTTGAGTATGTTCTGTAGCGGGCGCAGCATGCGAGGGCGCCGCTGGCGGAGTAGTCGCTGGAGGACTGGGCGGCGCCGCATGAGGCGGCTCGATCACTTGAGTCGACACTGCAGGCGCCAACGAGTGGCTGTGCGAGGTCACGACGTGATGAGAACTAGGCAAACCGGCCGCTCCAACCGGATAAGCGGTAGCAGCGGCTACAGTTTCAACACCAGCCGCATCGGTTGTTGCCGCGGCCGGTCGATAGCGCGACAGTACCCTCGGCTTTACGGCCACTGGTTGCGGCGGAGCTACTGGTTTAGCAACTGTTTTTCCAGCTTGTTTCGTAGTTGATTTCACTTTTTCTTGTTTTTTCTTCCCTAATGCAGTGATTAAAAGACCCACCGCATTCGAATCAACGGTGCTGGAATGTGTCTTAATGTCGTAGCCGAGTTCGCGCAGAGCCGTGATGATATCCTGGTTGGGAATATTCATCCGACGTGCTAACTCGTAAATACGAACTCTATCGTCCATCCACGCCTCCCATACTCTCTGAGTATTTTGGCATGTTTTTTAGGGTTCTGTGCACTTACTAGCGATAAGCTTCATAAGTTGTGGTTCAAGCGGCCACTGGATCAAGCGTTTACCAGGGACGCCTTTTGCCCTTCGCCCTTCCAATGCGTACTTCAAACGCGTCCCTTTGAGCGTTGCCGTGAGGCATTCTTGCGCACGGCACAAGTAAGCTGAGCGTCCATGTAGCTTGGCTTTCGGGCCCTTTGAAGTTTGGTTAAAGTGAACTTCATTTGAACGATGGTCGACCGTCAAACGAATCATCTCCTTCTGCGCACCCTCTTTTCTGCAGGCAACACACCGTCTCGGGTTAATGATCTTTGAGCGCATTATTGTGCTTTTGATGACGTTTGCTGTAGGGGTTGGGCATGGGCCGGGCCCGGGGCGATGCATGGCATCGCCCCTACGCGTTGTAGACCAACGAACATCGGTGAATGTTTACCGCCTCCGTGAAAGTTCCCAATCAGCTTATGTCTTCCAGGGCTTGGTCCAGGCTTCTGAAGGAGCCGCCAGCCTGACTTTCTGATTTGATATCAATCTTCCAGTTAGTGAGCTTCGCCGCTAAGCGCACGTTCTGGCCGCCTCGACCAATGGCCAGGCTGAGCTGGTCGTCTGGAACGATCACCTCGGCGCGCTTGCCTCCCATCTCCGGCGCATCTTCGTAAAGCGCAACAGTCGTAATGCGAGCCGGACTAAGGGCGTTGGAGATATAGTCGACCGGATCCTGAGAATATCTGATTACATCAATCTTTTCATTTCTCAATTCAGCCACTACGTTCTGAATGCGCACACCCCGCGTTCCGATACAGGCACCCACCGGGTCAACATCGCTGTCATCTGAATGAACGGCAATTTTGGTGCGATAACCCGCCTCACGAGCGATTGATTTAATTTCGACGGTGCCGTCTTCAATCTCTGGAACATAGAGTTCAAACAGTTCTCGCACCAGCTCGGGATGTGCCTGAGAAACGATAATCTGAGGAACTCGCCCCGTTTCTCTAAGCTCTAGCACATAGACACGCACGCGATTGCCAACTCGATAAGTTTCACCCGGCAACTGCTCACGAGTCGGCATGCAACCCTCCACCCGTCCTAGGTTGACGATGACGTTATTGCGCGAGTTGCTGATCACTTCAATTCGCTCAATCTGTCCGGTGGTGCATGTTCCCTTGCGGGCATCGAATTCCTTCTTGATCAATTCTTTTTCTGCTTCACGCAAGCGCTGAGTCATCAGCTGTTTCGCCGTTTGGGCAGCGATGCGACCGAATTCCGAGAAATCAGCAGGCGTTACCTCGATCTCCAGGACCTCACCGGCAGTGACGTCAGGAATAAGATCTTGAGCATCTTTCAGGCTGATTTCGTGATATTCGTTACCAACTTCTTCGACCACTTCCTTGGGAGCAAATATGCCAATCTCTCCTGTTTCGTGATCGAAAATCGCCCTTACTCCTTCGACATCGTGGTCGGGCACTTTCTTCTTGTACGCAGCAACAATCGCGTCGCACACGTAGGAGATGAATTCCTCCTGAGGGATATTGCGATCCCTTTCCAGTTCCTCAGCAGCTTCAAGCAGCTTGTCGCCAATCTTGATCACGCCCTGTCCTCCACTCTATCTAACTAACCAATGCTGAATTCGACTGCGTCCTGCAATCAACACAAACCCCTAACACTCAGGCGACTTCGTCTCCTTTTTCAGATCATCTGAATAAAGATTGACTTTGAAGACGCGTGCCAGTTCAAGATTGAATGCTTCGCCCGTTGAGCATCCAGAAAACTCGCCTACCTGAGAAGGCTTCGCTTTCTTCTTGGCCGCTTTACCTTTTGAAACTTTCTGCTTTGGGTCGGTCAACGCTCTGGCCTGGCTAAGCTCCAGGTGACTATGATCACCGCCTAACAGCAAACAAACAAAATCGTTGCCGAGATCGCTAATGTTCTCCTTCGTCTTCACCCTCACCCGGCTACCTGAGAAGAGCTGAAATTCTCGGGCTGTGGTCAGTTGTCGCTCGATTCCTGGGCTGACTACCTCAAGCAGGAATGAACCCGGTACTAAAGATTCAGAATCTTGTGTCTCATTTTCCAGGGCTTGCTCGAGAGCGCGGCTGACATTTTCACAGTCAGAAAGACCGATAGCTTCGCCGCCCTTTCTGAAGATACATACCTCCAGGCTGCGCCGCCGTCCTTGCTGGCTAAAGCGCACGTCCAATACGGACAGTCCCATGTTCTGAGCAATGCCTGTCGCCAATTCGGTAATGCGGCTCAATTTCTGGTCTTTCAGCGGATTTAGGGTACTCACGGTCAATCCAAACTAGTGCTCGAAGTGACGCTTGTGAAATGTCAGAGGTTGGCAAACGCCTACATAAAAAATTGCCGCAAGCCACTAGAGCTTACGACACCAAACCATTCCACGGTCTAAATGCTAGCACGAGGCTCTAGATGGCGCAAGCTATAGTTAAGGACAGCCTTATCCTGTGGGCAATTTCATCTATAAACGGCGTCC
>PSRH01000146.1 GCA_003175915.1 Candidatus Melainabacteria bacterium
AATCACGCCGAGAATCTGGACGGATAAGATAAATGCAGGAAGCAGGCAGCAACCTGATCTGTACCATTTAGAGAATGCCCGACAAGCTACCAAAACAATTCGCCTACTTAGCTCTGGCTGCCGCTTTCTTGTTCGGTGCTAGCACTCCCGCCTGCAAGGTATTGCTCACACACATTCATCCGGCCATGTTGGCAGGTCTGCTTTATTTGGGCTCAGGTATAGGTTTAGGTACGTTTAGCATCCTTAAGCGGTTCTTTGTCAAGCAGCCTACTAACGAAGCTGGTCTATCTCGTACTGAACTACCCTGGCTCGCCGGCGCGATCGTATTCGGTGGTATAGCTGCACCGCTGTTTCTCATGTACGGGTTGAGAGCAAGCTCCGCATCTTCAGCTTCACTATTGCTTAATCTCGAAGCCGCCTTTACCGCGCTCATTGCCTGGTTTGTATTTAGAGAGAATGTCGATCGCAGAGTGTTCCTGGGTATGTGTGCCATCGTATGTGGCGGCCTTTGTCTGGCCTACCAACCAGGGGAATCCCTATCTCTTTCATCTTCGGCATTGCCCATCGTCGCCGCCTGTCTTTGCTGGGCGGCTGACAACAATTTAACTCGCAAGGTGTCGGGTGCCGACCCTCTTATAAGTGCGGGTCTGAAAGGTTTTGTGGCAGGCGTGGTTAACTGCTTTATTGCTCTTAAAATTGGTGATGGCATACCGGAAACATCGGTCCTAATCGCTGCCTGCCTAGTTGGGCTCTTCTCCTACGGCCTCAGTCTTTCCCTCTATATACGCTCCTTACGTCATTTGGGAACAGCCAGGACAAGCGCCTATTTCTCAACCGCTCCGTTCATAGGGGCAGCGCTTGCCATTGCCTTTCTTAATGAGCCGCTTTCCCTGACGTTCACCTTAGCCGGTGTCCTTATGGCAGCCGGGGTTTGGCTGCACGTTACCGAGCAACACTCACACGAACATACGCATGAAGCAATCGAGCACGAACACCAGCATGTGCACGACGAGCACCACCAGCACGAGCACGACAGCTCAGTGCCTGTCGACCAACCTCATACCCACCGCCACCGTCACGAACGAATCACGCACTCTCACCATCATTATCCCGACTTGCACCACGATCACGAACACTGATTGACCGCCCTTAGAGTATTGCTATTGCTGGCAAACAGAATCTAAAACCTCTCATAAATCATGCGGGTTTTCAAAGCTTTCTCAGCAAATTGACGTGATAATGCCTTGCGGTCCAGGTGGGCGTATAGCAGTGCTAAACTCTGCGAGCTATCGGCTACCTCTATGAGACTATCAGGACACGAACGTTCCCCCAGGCGCAAAGCTTGCTTATAACAAGGCTCTGCGTCCTTCAACCTACCCTCCTCAAAAAGGATATCTCCTAACAGATTCAGATCGCGCGTGATGTCAGCGTTGTTGTAGGACGATTCGCCTATCTTCAAACTCCGCCTAACAAATTGCTCGGCTGCCGGCCATTTTTTCTGGCTGCACATGACGTTGGCCAGATCGAGATCTACACGAGCAACATCGGGATCGTTTTCCCCAAAAGTCTGTTGATATATCGACAACAATTGTCGATAGACTGGCTCAGCGTGGGCGGGGTCATTCAGATCGTATTCATACAGATCCGCCAAGTCTTTTAGCGTTTGCTCGACCCGTCCGTCTGAAGAATCAGAAGTCTTGGCCACCGCCAGAGCCTTATTCCACTGTTTTGCCGCTTCGGCGTAATTTCCTTCTTCTTGTGCGTCCTGCGCGGCCCTATTCAACTCCTGCCAGTTTGCCTCAGCAATTTGATTTGGCTGTTCTTGTTTGTTTTTATCCGCAAGAAACCCGGAAACGACTAGAACAAGGACACCTAGTACAAGCAGTACCAGCATAACTACTGATGCAGGTCTTCTTGCTTCCCGATCGTTTGCCATAAGCCTGCCCTCCTCGAACTCCCTTCGTCAGGATTCTAATGAGGTTCCCATCAAATCGGCGGGATGACAGAACGGATTGTTCACTGTTCCTTGTGATATACATAAAAGGTGAACGCTGATTGACCGTACTCTCTTCGGTCTACCTGCCTTAGCGGCAGCCCTTCGCAATCGATAGCGCACTGACTTAAGTGCTCAATAATCAGAACGCCGTTTTCTTGCAGAATATTGTTATTGACCAGGGCAACTAGAATCTCGCGCTCAAGCTTGGCTTCGTAAGGCGGGTCGGCAAAAATTATGTCGAACTTTCGACCGGCCAGGCGGGATAACGCGCGCCGAAAGTCGCCAGACACCACTTCAACCTTATAGCCCAATTGCTGGGCGCTAACCTTGATGTTGGCAGCAAGTAGCTTATTCTGCTCGATAGCAGTGAGCGAGGCTGCCCCGCGGCTGAGCGCTTCTAAGCCGATAAGACCGGTGCCAGCAAATATATCCAAAAAACTGGCCTGCGCCGTTCTTGAGCCCAAGATATTGAATAGGGCCTGCCGCATTTTGGACGCTGTCGGCCTTACACCCTTACCGGACGGGCTTGGGACAGGTCGTCCCCGTGCTTCTCCACCAGTTATTCGAATCGACATGTAAATGTAAGCGATTTACAAAAAGCGTTATTTCATCCAATTGCAGCAAAACTCTTAACGCTCGGCTGCGCCTTTGGTTTGCCATGGTAACATGTGAGACTGAAGGTTAAGTGCATATTAGTTCAGTTGAACTGAGCAGGTAAAGCAGTGAGTGCGCGGCGTATAGCACGAGAGCTGGCAGTGATAGTCTTGCCCCAGCTTTCCAAAGACAAGAAAAAGCTTGAGGAGTCAGACATAGGCTGGCTGATTACCAAGGCTGTGAACATGCTTTGCGATTATGCCAAGCAGAATTTGTCTGAAGCTGACGCTCTACTCAGCAAAGCGGCCAACGAACTGGTTGACATTGAAGTGGAACATCCGAATAACAGTCAGGCGATTGACGAGCTTTCGCCAGTCAACCTGAGCACGGAACAGCTGAAGAATCAGATTGTTTCACTGCATAGAACCATCAGTCTTGTTGCAGAAGCGTTGGATATGCCAGCTCTGTTGCTCCAAAACAGCGCCGTTGAGCTAAGTTTCGAATGCAAACAGTGCGGAGCAGAGAATCATGTACACTCCGATAAAAAATCCAAATCTGACGTAAAAGCGTTCTTACTCCGCTTAATCAGCACCTACTTGGAGCACCGCTCCGAAATTGATGAATTCATCAAGCACGCAAAATCTAAGTGGCAAGTCAGCCGCATGGTAAGCATCGATCGAGATATCCTGCGTCTTGCCTGTACAGAAGCGTTCTTTATGCCTGACATTCCTATTTCTGTTTGTATCAACGAGGCGGTTGAACTTTGCCATCGTTTCGCCGACGAAAAGGCGGCAAAGTTCGTCAATGGAATTCTCGGGGACTTGAGCCGTGAAGCTCGATATTTCAGAGCTAAAGGCGAATTCATGGAGCGCACGGCAGACAGTGAAGATGCTATCAATGGCGACGGAGAGAAGGCCCTGATCGCTGATTGATGAAAGGTACAGGGGAATTCGATTAATAATGGCTGAAGAAGAGAAGAGCAAGAGCGGCTTTTGGGGTAGCACTCTCGGGAGGCTCAAATCGGCTCTGGCAAAAACCAAAGAAGCCGTCGTCGATTCTGTTCTGGATCGAGGCGAGAAACAGCAAACCGATACTGGCTCTTCCGCACCCCGACCAATTACTAGCACTGACCCGATCCAAGCTAGCCAATATTCCGGGCAAGATTCCCCCGCGTCATCTGTCGTAGTCACTACCAACGCTGTGGCCCCGCCGCGCCAGCCAGTGCCGATTGATGAGGATTATCTTGAAGATCTGGAAGAAAAACTGATTCGCGCTGACTTAGGCCTGGCAACCGTGGAATTGCTCACCTCGGACCTGCGCAAACAAGCTAAGGCCAATCACTGGAATTCAGCCGATGTTGAGACATTTCTCAAAGCTGAATTCAGTAAAATGCTTTCCTCGGCGCCGAGTTCTCGTCTGAACATTGCCCCTTCGGCGTTGACTATAGTTTTGATTGTCGGGGTGAACGGCACCGGCAAAACGACAAGCATCGGCAAGCTCTGTCATCGCCTCAAAACTCAGGGCAAGAAGGTATTGATGGCAGCGGGCGACACCTTCCGGGCTGCCGCCGAAACCCAGCTTGAGATTTGGGCAACGAGAGCAGAGGTAGACATAGTTCGCCTGCCCGATGGATCGGATCCGGGCGCGGTCGTCTATCAGGCAATCAAAAAGGCCCAAACTGAAAACTATGACGTTCTCGTCATCGATACGGCCGGACGACTCCACAATAAAACCAACCTCATGGCGGAACTGAAAAAGGTTCGCGCCGTCATCGACAAAAATGCCGCCGACGCAACGATCGAATCACTTCTGGTGTTGGACGCATCAATTGGCCAAAACGGCCTGCAACAAGCGAAGGTTTTCACTGAAGTCTGCGGTTTAACCGGCGTAATCGTAACTAAGTTGGACGGCACCGCTAAAGGTGGCGTAGTCTTCACAATCGCTAACGAACTGAAAATCCCAGTAAAATTGATCGGCCTCGGTGAAAAGATTGACGATCTGAGAGACTTCGAACCGGAATTATTCGTGGAAGCTCTGTTTTAGACAGTTTCGCGTGCGGTATCATATACGATACCGCATAAAGATCGAAGTTTCACTTGAGTTAGAGCTTGAGCAATCGTTGAGCTCGTCCGTTTTCGTGAATTCTTGAGAATAGAGTCACAGCACAAGCCGCATTTCAAGGGCGATTCTCATGATAGACTCACAATGGACTCGTCAATCTGGGAGGCAGTCTTATGCATAAGCGTACACAACTGTGCGGTCTGTTGAGCACTCTGCTTGGGCTCGCTTTTTCCATTCCGGTGTTTGCAGACGAAATAACGTCAGAGCTCACTCCGAATCTGGACGCGAAGTACAAGCAGCGCATTAGCGATATGAAAGATCAGCTTGACAAAGGCGTTTCAAAGGGCTGGATTTCGGGGGCCAAAGCTGATGGATTTAAGCAAGAACTCTCCGACGTAGATGCCCTGGAGACAGATATCAGCGCGAAAGGTTTTCCCAAAGAACCAACGAACGACCTGGAGAAAAAAGTGACGCTGCTCAATCAACGTATAACCAGCGCTATGTCAGGAAAATAGTCCTCTGTAAGCTAGTCCAAACATTATCAGAACCAGGCAGCTGCAATCTGCATCGAGTCGCTATTTCATATCGTGACTCGTGTTGTTAGTTTACGATTTCAACCGTGCTCACGTGCTCAAATGCATGATCTCAGCGGCTACTGATTAATTCCAGAGATGCCGGGTTTTCTATGGATGATGTGTCAACTATCGCCTCACCGAGATACTTGCGCTTGATTGCTCCCCGAACAATCTTTCCGGAACGGGTTTTTGGCAGAGCCGGTACTACACAGATTTTCTCGGGGCGAAATACTGCTCCCAGATTTTTCACCACAACAGTTTCTATTTCCTTGATCAATTCCTCGGAATCAGGCGAGTTAGCATTCAAGACTACGAAACAGATTAATGCTTCTCCCTTCACGGGGTGCGGCACGCCGATTACCGCACTTTCGGCCACTTGGGGGTGTTCCATCAATGCAGCTTCGACTTCTGCTGGACCAACTCGCTTGCCGGCAACTTTGATCGTGTCATCGGATCTTCCGAAGAGGAACCAGAACCCATCTTCATCAACCTTGGCCCAATCGCCGTGATACCACACACCCGGAAACTTTTCAAAATAAGTTTCGAGATATCGCTTCCTATCGTTCAGAAATCCTCTAGTCATGGAAGGGGCTGGTTTTTTGCAAACCAGATGTCCGATAGCGTTGGTAAGACTCTTTCCTGTATCATCGAAGACGTCTACATCCATACCCAGGCCTGGTCCGCCCAGAGAACATGCCTTTAGCGACATCGCCGGTAGTGGCATGAGAAAGCATCCCACAATTTCGGTACCGCCGGAAATATTGATCACCGGGCAGCGGCTGCCCCCAACCTTTTCGAAGAACCACATATAGCTTTCGTAATCCCAGGGCTCGCCGGTAGATCCTAGATATCTCAGACTGCTTAGGTCATGCTTTTCCAACCATTGATCTCCTGCGGCTTTGAGAACGCGAATAGCCGTCGGGCTTATACCAAGCGTCGTAATCTTGTGCCGCTCTACCACCTGCCAGAGTTTTGCTGGACTCGGATAATTCGGTGCGCCTTCGAAGATGACCATCGTCGCTCCCCAGAAGGTGCAGCCAATCATCTCCCACGGGCCCATCATCCAACCTATGTCAGTTAGCCAGAAGAACACATCACCTGGTTTTGCGTCAAAACCAAATCCCACTTCTTTGGCAATTTGGAAAAGCGCTCCGCCATGAGTGTGGACGGTTCCCTTAGGTTTTCCTGTAGTTCCTGATGTGTATAGATACATGGCAGGATGTTCGGCCGAAAGATCGACTCTCGTCGACAAGGGAGAATGATCGGCTACGGCCTCATGAAACCAGAGATCTCGATCTGATTTCCAGGTGACAGGATTGCCGCAGTACTTCAAGACCACCACCTTTTCAAGTCCTTTTACTTGATTAGCAGCGTCATCCGCATCCTTTTTTATTTCTATAAGTTTGCCGTGGCGTTTACCACCGTCGGCAGTAAATAAAATCCTGGCTCCCGAGTCGGCCAA
>PSRH01000046.1 GCA_003175915.1 Candidatus Melainabacteria bacterium
GGAGCCCGGCAAATGCATTTTTGCACGAGGTAATCGCTTTCTGCCAAGCTCCTGGCCAGCCTGAGCCTGGCGATCATCAGTTCAACTTTGGCAATCCGTTACTTCAACAGTTGCGCACTTCGGGTTTTACCAATACGTCCTTTTTCCTTCAGCAGTGGCAAGCGTACGACGCGCAGTACCGTCGAGAACACCATAACAATCCGCCTAACTGGGCCACCGTGCAACGTCACTTCGTAACACCCTTTGTTGATACTCTCAGCAACTTGGTGTTTCCTGCCGGTGAACGAGGTGGTCAAAACTACCAAGATTTTAGGGCGCTTTTGCGAAGATGGGCTCTCTGCCAAACCGTATTCAACAATCTAGTGCTGCACCAATTCACGCCGCAACAGAGGCAACTACTGCAGACTCATGACTGGCTGCATCTAACCCCACAGCAGCGCACTGAAGTTCTTAACAATGTGCCTGCCCTGCGTACACTTGCTGAAAACCCGCAAATGCGACAGGCTCTGATGGATCTGCCAACCTTCACCAGGGAAGACGCCGAAAACCTGAACAGACTGGTTAGACCTGCTGATGCTCCAGGCGGGCCGATGCCAGCTCAACTACCGCTGGAAGAGCAGCAATTACGTCGGGGCGTTGAGGCCTATATCGCTTCTCTGCCTGACAATGACGCCAATCGCACCCGGCGAGATCATTTAAGAGCGCTAATCAACCGCGCCCCTGGCGATCGGAGCATTGGTGACAATATTGAATTGACGGTTTATAGCCTGATCCCATACATTCCAGGCGCGAATAACGAAACATTCAACCGGATGGCCACCTTTGCCTTGTGGAGTTATTTAAGAACTCAACCAAATGGTCTGATGGGAGCGCTAAGTCCCGAACTTCGGGCGGGCTTGCAAATTCATTCTGATGACCCAGCGACACGCGACCTGATTCTTAACTTGGTTGATGCCGCCCGGGCTTTCCAGAACTCAGCCAATTTCAATGCTGACATGACGACCTACTCAACAGCGCTGGGCTTGCGCAACATGCCGCCACAGCCACGATAAATTAAGCCCGCTTTGCCAGGCAAGCTTTGCTTTTACGTATTTCCCGCAAGGTCGAATATAGACCTGTCAGGACTCGGTCAGGTGATGACAGCGATCCTAATCTGGCATTACGCCAGGAGGGAAAAGCAATGCTAAGCAACCATCTGCGGCAGCCCAGGGAGCGGTTGGAGGCAGATCCTTCTCAATCCGGCCCAAGCCTGCCCGAATCATGCATGGAAGAAGTTTACTTCTGCCAGGCCCAGGCTAATCGAAGACATCAATTCAATTTTCCACGTACGCTTTTGCAACAGCTACAAACTTCGGGGTTTTCAAATAATTCGTTTTTGGTCCAGGAGTGGCAGCGGTACCAGCGCGACAACCCAGGCAACCCGCCCAATCTGGCCACGCTACGATCGCAGTTCTTAGAACCTTTTGTTGACGCTATAAGTAATTTGGCATTTCCTGCTGGTCAGCGAAACGGTCGACGCTACCAAGATTTTCGCACGCTTGTCGAGCGATGGGCTCGCTGTCAAACCCTGTTCAACAATCAAGTGATGCATCAATTTACGCCGCAACAGAGACAGTTGCTGCAAAATCATGACTGGTTGCACTTAACTCAAGATCAGCGCAATCAAGCTCTCCTCAATGTGCCTGCTCTGCGTCAGCTTGCCCAAAACCAACAAGCGCGCCAGAATCTGATCGATCTACCCAGCTTCACGGGAGACGATGCCCAGGCCCTCAACAGGCTGGTGGTCAGACGGGCGGATGCCCCAGGCGGACAGGCTCCAGCCATGACGCTGGAAGAACGGCAACTGCGCCGAGGAGTTGAAGCATACATCAGTTCCCTTCCTAATAATCCTGCCAACAACGCTCGACGAGACCACCTGAGGGCACTACTTAACCGCGCACCCGGTGATCGCAGCGTTGGAGACAATATGGAGTTGACGGTCTACAGCTTGATCCCATATATTCGAGGCGCCAATGCTGAAACCTTCAACCGGATGGCGACTTTCGCCCTGTGGAGTTATTTGAGAACTCAACCGAACGGCTTAACAGGGGCACTGAGCCCGGAGCTTCGTACTCGACTGCAAATTCATTCCGACAACCCAGCAACAAGAGACGTCATCCTTAACCTGGTTGATGCCGCTCGTAATTTCCCAAATTCAGCCAATTTCAATGCTGATATGACGACCTACGCGACGGCCATTGGACTGCGCAATATGCCGCCGCATCCAAGATAATCCGATGCCGGCTATTTCAGATATTTTGCTTCCACTTCCTTTGCTTGGGAAGTTTTGCCTATGCGGTTCAAGAAGTTGGCATAGTTGTGCACAGCTACCGCTAACCGAGTATTGTCGGTCTCAGAAAACAGTTCGATCGCTTGTTTGTAATTGGGTTCCGCCTCAGCCTGCTTTCCTTCCCTGCTTTGCTGCATACCCGTGTTCAAAAGGGCGACACCCAGATTGACTTTTGCTGTGCGATCGCTAGGATCAAGCTCCAGAGCCTCTTTGAACATACTTGCTGCCTTGTCGAAATTTTTGTTTTGCAACGCTTCAATCCCAATTCTTTGCAAGGCACAACCGAGATTGAATTTGAACACGTGAGACTGGGGATTTTTTGCATAGGCTTCTTTGTAAAGTCGCAAGCCTTCCTCGGGATTACCGCTGGTGAACTGCTTCTGGGCTTCCTGGTTTATAAAGTACTCCGTGTTGCTCAGAGCATCGGCAGCGTTAGATCCCTGTCCAAAATCGATGGCTACGTCGTCAGAGTAAAGATGCTGGAGGGTTTTCACATCGCGATCGCTTAAAACACACTTTTGAAAATTGAGCGGCAAAGAACAAAACATAACGTCCCCTCTTGCGTGACTGTGCCCGGCAATACCGAGAGCGTGTCCGATTTCATGCATGCAGGTAAAGCGAATTAGAGCATCGTCCATTTTCAATTCTTTCACCGGGGCGACTGTCAGGACTTTTATCTTTGCCGATTCAATTCCATTCAGGCTCGGCTGGATCCTGGTTTCACCACCTTCAGCCGGTTGCGAGACGTCTTTAGGATTGTCGGTCCAGCGAAAATCAATATCTGCCGATTCGGGTTTGTCAATGAACTTAAATTGCACCTTGCCAGCAGAAGCTTCTTGCCAGGAATTAAAGCAACCTTTGGCTTCTTCGACAAAGCTCGGTTGAAAGCCACGCGCGCTTGAAGTTGGCTCGAGGTAGACAGCCAAAGGCATTTTTTCCTTTTTCCATTTCATGGTGCCACGGACAGTGGCATCTCTGAAATAATCCTCGGCGTTTGCCGGCGATTCTTTCGAGCAATTTTTTTGCTCGCGTTCTAATACTGCTACCTGGCTCTTGATGAAATCGTAGTGAGAATCGTGGGGGAATCTCCTGAGGTATTCGTGCAAAGTTTCAAGGGCTTTGCTGCTTTTCCCTGATGAAAGATAGATATTGCCTAAGTTCATCCAGATTTCCGGCTTGTTCGGATCTATTGCTTGGGCTTTCTTGCATTCTTCAAGACCGTCATCCAGATTACCACTACGAGCCATGGCTCCCGCTAATACCAGGTGCGTAAAGGCGCTCTCCGGCGCCAGCTTAACGGACCGCTCGGCTGCCTTGAGGGCTTCCTCTATTTTGTTTTCTCGCATTAAAGCGTTCGCTTCATTAACCAGTTTCACTGCCTCTACGATCTGGCTGGACATGCCATTTCGATCGACGAAGACGTACTCTTCCGCCCTGGCGCACAAGGGAGTAAAGGCGTAAAGCAGGATTAGAACAAGAGGAAAGAGCCAGATTCGTCCTGGAAGCCCTGACTTTTGCCGATTAATTAATCCTGTTTGCTGCGACCCTCTAACCATTACCTGTTCTCCAATGATCGATTGTCGATTGCAACCTTCCCCAATTTCGCGGAATTTAATCGACATCTGCTTGGAACCGCTGTCACTAAATAGCGATTCAGCCAGATAGTTTCAGGAAATCTCAAAACTGCTTGACGAGGCCTTAAATTGTCGGGCAAACGTGGTTACCGAGTTGGTAATGCTTGCTATGTTCTCGTTTTGCATGGCACTTTCGCGATCGGGATTGGTGACCTGTCCCGTACCTACTTGCCTGAGCACCTGTTGAATGCACCAAGTCCCATATTCGTCTATTGATTCGGCAAACTTAAGCTCGTCGTCCGTGATACCAATGGCGGTGAAGACGCCGAAACCTCCCGAAGGCAGTTGATACCAGCAATCTGGCGCCTCATCGGCATACCAGATGACGAGATTGCGCAATTTTGATTCACTATTTACAGCAATTGGAGCATTGAGGGCAATACGTGCGCCGGGACTGAGAGTGCCGGCATGATTGAACAAATAAAAGGCCATGCTCCTGAGAATCTGAGCGGGCCACTGGGCTTCGATGGGAGACTTGATCATCAGTTCGCAACCGAAACCAGATACTTCCTCCGGTTGCCCTTGCAACCAGGGTGAGGAAATTCCCGCTGTTATGTATGTCCAATAGGGCCTGACTGGATCAGGCCCATAGGCAATTATAGCCAGACGTTGGTCTTCCAGTCCTGGATCAGCCGTGTCCGTCGCCAGTTCATTTGGCGATCTGGTTTTGGCCTTCCCCGAGGGAATCGCTGGCGGAGGACGATAATTTGAGGGTGTGACGCTAGTCGGCTCACCGAAGAGATTTTTATAGAGTTCGTCACGGGCACGCCAGGCACTGATCAGCAGATCACGTCGAGCTACCACACTCTGCCAATCTTCCCAGTCGTCGCCCGGCTCTGGACTGCTTTCTTCTTTTTTCTTACCCTTTTTGCTCATTGGCGAAGTACCGATAGCCCCTGTGGTTTCTTAGTCTTCCAACTTCAGCACGGCCATGAAAGCTTCTTGTGGAATTTCCACTTTGCCAACCGACTTCATTCGTTTCTTGCCCTCTTTTTGCTTTTCTAGCAACTTTCTCTTACGGCTAATGTCGCCGCCGTAACATTTTGAGAGGACATTTTTTCTTTGCGCGGAAATATTTTCGCGAGCGACGATTTTGCCGCCGATAGCAGCTTGAATGGGCACTTCAAACATCTGCCTTGGAATAAGCTTTTTCAGTTTTTCGGCCAACTGCCGGCCATAGCCCTGGGCGCGGTCGTAGTGCACTATGGCAGAAAGAGCGTCGCACGGTGAGCCACCGATGAGAATATCGAGCTTGACCAGTCGCGATTCCCTGTACTCCTTGAAATGGTAATCGAGGCTGGCATAACCACGGGAACGGGATTTCAGTTGGTCAAAGAAATCGGTGATGATTTCGGCCAGAGGTAAATCGTAATGGAGCATAGCCCGGCGTGGGTCAAGGTATTTCATATCCAGGAATATGCCGCGGCGCCCCTGGCAAAGTTCCATCAAGGGGCCAACGTGTTCGTTGGGCACCATTATGCTCGCCGCTACATAAGGCTCTTCGATTTTCTCCCGATAATTTGGCTCAGGGAGCTTGGCCGGATTCTCCACCATGATGACACTGCCGTCTGTTTTGGTGACGCGGTAGACTACTGATGGCGCCGTGGTAATCAGGGTGAGATTGTATTCTCTTTCCAGCCTCTCTTGAATGATTTCCATGTGCAAAAGCCCGAGAAAGCCGCAGCGGAAGCCAAAACCTAGCGCTTCCGAACTCTCCGCCTCGAAGAAGAGCGAAGCATCGTTCAGCTTCAGTTTTTCAAGCGCTTCCCTCAAATCCGGATATTGATCGTTATCGACAGGATAAATGCCGGCAAATACCATGGGCTTAGCCGGTCTGTAGCCAGGTAAGGGTTCTTCAGCAGGGTTGTCAGCGTTGGTGATGGTGTCGCCGACAAGGGTGGCAACGTCTTTGATGGAAGCGGCCAGATAACCAACTTCGCCCGGTCCCAGTCTGTCGACTTTGACCTGATTGGGGCGCAGCACGCCAAGCTCGAGCACTTCGAAAACCTTGTCATTAGCCATGAACTTGATCTTGTCGCCTAGTTTGATCTCGCCATCTTTGATCCGGAAATAAACGATGATGCCCCGGTAGCTCTCAAAATAACTGTCGAATACGAGGGCGCGTAAAGGCTTGTCGATTGTATTTGGTGGAGGAGGAATGAGATGGACGATCGATTCGAGGACCAGGTCGATACCGATATTGTTCTTAGCGCTAGCCAAAACCGCATCGCTGGAGTCAAGCCCAATTACTTCCACGATCTCGTGCTTAATCCGTTCAGGGTCGGCGCTCGGTAAGTCAATTTTGTTTATTACCGGAACGATTTCCAGATCGTTTTCGACGGCAAGGTGGACGTTGGCAAGCGTTTGCGCCTCCACACCCTGGGTGGCGTCGATGACCAGGAGGGCACCTTCGCAGGCGGCCAGGCTGCGCGAAACTTCGTAGCCAAAGTCGACGTGGCCGGGTGTGTCGATCAGATTGAGAATGTAACTTTTTCCGTCTTTGGCGCGATATTCCATGCGTGCCGGCTGAGCTTTAATGGTGATGCCCCGCTCACGCTCAATGTCCATGGTATCGAGCACCTGTTCCTGCATCTCGCGCTTGGCGATGGTGGCAGTAGCCTCGAGCAGGCGATCGGCAAGGGTTGATTTGCCGTGATCAATATGGGCAATGATCGAGAAATTGCGAATCAGTTCGGGTGCTGTTTTCACGCTTGCATAAACCAGTTGTGCACAACCACTGTGCTGGATTCTATCGTGCCAGTACAACCTGGTATATTAGCAGCCTCAGGCTTGTTTCTCATCTTAGGATTGCCCGTAGCTTAACGTGCTAAAATTGGCTTTCTGTCTAGGTTCCTAAACTAACGTTGCATGTCTCATCCATTTTTGAAAGCCATTCACGAAAAACCGCTCCTGGGCGATGGCGCCATGGGAACCCTGCTCTATGAGCGGGGGGCATCTACCGAAGGTTCGTTTGAACAACTTAACCTGTCGCGTCCTGAGCTCGTTCAACAAGTTCATATTGACTATTTGAACGCTGGCGCAGACGTAATCGAGACTAATTCCTTCTCGGGGAACAAATTGCGTCTTGCTGCGCATGGCCTGGACGATCAAGTCTGGAAGCTTAATGTTGCTGCTGCCAAAGTGGCCCGTGCTGCCAGGGAAGTGGCGGGCGTGCCGGCGTTTGTTGCCGGGGCGATTGGCCCCACTGGAAAATTGCTTGCGCCATTCGGGGAGACGGCTGAGAAGGAAATGAGTGATGCGTTCCAGGAACAGATGGAGGCATTGCTAGCTGGAGGGGTCGATCTTTTTATCATTGAAACCATGTCCTCACTTGAGGAAACGGCAATTGCCATCAAGACTGCCCGCCGGGTAGCCAAGTTGCCAGTCGTGGCCCAGCTCAGCTTTTCAGTTGAGGGGCACACCTTATTTGGCGTGCAACCAGAGGACGCAATTAAGCTCGTAAAGGATCTTGGGGAAGATCGCCCCGATGTGCTGGGCATCAATTGCGGTGCTGGGCCTGGGCCAGTCTTCGATAGCCTATTACGCATGGTGGCCAAGGCGAAGTCGAGTAGAATCGATCTCAAAGAGATTTTCTTTTCCTGCTTGCCGAACGCCGGACAACCGAGCTTGACGGCGGGGCGATATCAATTTATGAGTCGTCCCGATTATTGCGCATCTTATGTGGAACCGTATCTGCGTGCCGGTGCCAGGCTCATTGGCGGGTGTTGCGGCACGACTCCTTTGCACATCCGCGCTATGCGCGAAGCGATGGATCGCTATCAAGCATCGCAGGTCAGTGCCGCCGCTCCAGGCAAGGTCTCCGCTTCAAACAAAGGTGGCCGGCAAGAATCGGCTCTTGGCTCACCTAAGGGACATGCAGAAGAGTCGGTGATTGGCGAAGGTGAAGTTCAGGAGGAAAAAGGGAAGGGCACGCCCGGACTTTCATCCAGACTGAAACTTCTCAAGGAGAAAAAGGCCGGCGATCAATTCTTCATCAGCGTTGAACTCGATCCGCCGAAGGGGGCGGTAACCCGAAAGATCCTGGCCGCCGCTAGCTCCCTTAGCGACGCCGGCGCTGATGCTATCAATGTTGGTGATAGTCCGATGGCGCGCGTGCGCATGTCCTCCCTGGCAACCTGCCAATTGATTAGTCAGAAAGTAGGAATCGATACGATCATTCACTTCACCACGCGCGATCGAAATCTTATGGGGATTCAAGCGGATCTATTAGGCTGTCAAGCCTTAGGTATACGCAACATCCTTGCTCTCACCGGTGACCCGCCTACATTGGGAAACTATGTGCACGCTACGGCTGTCTATGACGTTGACTCGGTCGGTTTGATCAAAATCATCACTAAGCTCAACGAAGGTCTCGACATTGCCGGTAATTCTATTGGCACGGCGACCAATTTATCGATTGGCTGCGCCGTCAATCCGACCTTCGAAAATCGTCGTGCTGAGGTGGATCGATTCCGAAGAAAAATTGAAGCGGGTGCCCACTTCGCTATGACTCAACCGATCTATCAACTGAGTGACTGGACAGATTTCCTGACGGAATTCGGAGAATGTCTATTGCCTGTTTTGGTGGGAATTATGCCACTGCACAGCTTTAAGCACGCCGAGTATCTGCACAATGAAGTGCCCGGTATTTCCATCCCCAAGCGCGTTCGAGATTCTATGGAAAAGGCAGGCGACGAAGGGGCTCGCGTCGGTCTTGAACTGGCCGAGGAGCTACTGACGGAAATGGCCCCCTACTGCCAGGGTACTTATCTGGTTCCCTCCTTTGGCCGTTACGACGATATGTGTGGTCTGGTGCATCGCCTGAAGGCACGCTATTCCAAACCGGTCTTCGCCGGGAAATAGTACAGTTATCTGCAAGAGAGTATTTAGGTGGATCGAGAATCCAGCTACTTCCTGCATGGCATGATGAGCTCCAGGGCTTCGCCAGTCTCCAGGAGGGTTTTGAGTCCGGCGAGAACGGCTGGCCAACCATTCGTGACCGCTTCAATGAACTTAGAATCAGCCAGATCCATCTCATGTGTGACGGTCAATTTAACTGCATCCTTCACGGTAGTGCTGGCCGGTTCGATTTCTATAGTTGCTCGTGAATAGCCTTCAGTCTTCAGTTCCGGTTTGAATTCGTTGCGCCATTTGAGGATCAGGCGCTTTGGTTTCTCGATCTCGATCACTTCGCCGGTTTCGGCAACGCGACCATCGGAAAAAACGAGCTTCCAAGACGAACCCGGTTTCCAGTCGCTCTTATGCTCAACCCCACCCCAATACTTTCTGGTGAATTCCGGGTTGATGAGAGCCTCCCACAATTTTTCCGGGGTGGTACGGATGTAGATCACATAGACAAATTTCGAAGTCTTAACAATCGAGCTCGTCGATTTTTCAGTCATTACTTTCTCCTTCAAGTTGTTTTTTTAAGTCTGAGAGCGCTTCTAAGCGCGACCTTTCGAACTTGCTGATCCAACGTTCGGCCAGATCGTGGATCGGAACGGGATTGAGATAGTGCAATTTGTTGCGCCCCTCTTTTTGGGTGACGACCAGATTGGCCTCCTCAAGAATATTGAGATGCTTGGTGACAGCCTGACGGGTCATATCAAGGCTCCTGCATAACTCGCTCAGGGTCTGCCCGTTACGCGCATGGAGCCGGTCCAAAAGTCGGCGGCGACTTGCATCACCTAACGCTCGGAATACGAGATCCATACTCATAATGTTATATTATGCAACCTTCTGGTTGCATGTCAACCACCCCGAAAAGTTTTTTCAACTGTGTAAGCTAGTCTCCAGTCAACACGATAAAGTTAAAGGAGAGCTATCACGGTAGCTTACAGAGGCGTTGCTCAGCATTATCCAATCTATTCGCCCTAGACTTATCTATTTTCGCTGCTTCGCCCTCGCCTAAATCTCTCAGCACGAGACACCGATTAGATAGGGCGATGGAGGCTAGCTGCTGGTTCTCTGGTGTGTCACCAAAAAACTTCAGGGATTGGTCGAGGTAATTCTTTGCTTTGAGCATCAAGCTTGTTCGTTCATCCTTCATCTTGCTTGCCGGATCAACTCTATCCTTGCTGCAAGCCTCAATGTAGTAATTGATGCCAAGATTGCTCAGATCGCGACCGATTCGGGTATCGCTTTTGGACAGAAATTTCTGATCATAGGCAAGAGTTGCTAAATAAACCGAGCGGGCTTCGGCAAACTTACTCTCATCACGATAGACCGCTGCCAGCTTGAGCATATTACTTAAAAGCGCCTGGTCATAGTCTTTGGATGGTTTGTTTTCAATCAGCGCTAGCCTGTAAAGATTTTCCGCATCTTGAAATTTAAGCTGACGCCAGCGCACCAGAGCAAGATCACTTATCGCTTGCTGGCGGAGCTTGTCGCCGACAGGCAATTTGACCGCCTCCAAAAAACCCCGCTCGCAATCTGATTGCCGACGCAAAAGGCGAAGCTCAGGGTTATCTCTGATCGAGGCTTCGAGAACTTTGGTGCGAAAATCCATCGGTGCCCGGACTACATATGCGAAAAATAGGGCAAGCAAAACAATTCGAATAATCATAGCGATAACCTTAAGTGGGTCGTGTGTTCAGTGATGATTGAGGCCCTGGTAAACGCGCTTTGCCAGGCAGATGAAAGTGTAGTTTGGAGAAATACGAACGAATAATGTTGGCGAACTTTGATAAGTCTTCAGGCTCTACAAAAGCGAAATAGGTCGAAAGGACGATCCACTCGAACATGGGCAGATTCATAGTGAATTCGATGCCCAGATGGAGAGCGATACCACCAAGCAAGACCCAATAACGAAATTGCTTGAACCAGATTAAAGTCCAGAGAAATAGTTCAATCACCAGGGTCCCCCAGCTCAAGCAGTGAATCGTAAATAGATTGTCAAAGACGATCGGTAAGGGAAAGCGCATGCAGTCTTCGTAGCGAGAAGAGTTGTAGCAGGCCATGCCGCTAATCCAACTAAATCCGGCGATTTTGCATACGAAAGCGTGCCAGTAGACAAATGCAACTTGTAGTTGTAACCATCGCTGCGCCCATGGCGCAGAAAGGACGTAGCCGGAGGGGGCAGGTTGCTGTTTGGCTTTGCGCGCCCGAAAAACATTGTCCAATGACAGGGCATCCCCAGCGTTAGAAAAGCAAAGGATCATGGCCGTTAGCCTGAGAAACACATCACCGTCATTTTGATTCAACTCCAGGTGGGAATCAAAGGAAAGCAGACAAAGGAAACCGACGATCATGCTGGTTCTACTGAATAAGCCGAAAGTCATGCAGACCGCGGCAAGGACGAAAACTATGAAGAATGCGAATTTCCATGTGTCGCCTGGCGGTAAGAGTAACATTATGTCGAAATATGGTTCGTTGAACCAGTATTTGCAGATCGTCGATTCGATCGGAATAATGGCATTGTCTCCGTAATAAAATTTGAAGTCTGGTAGCAAGTGGACGAGCGTATCCTGGAGAAGAATGAGACCAACGCAGATACGCACCAGAGCCATTGGTAGAGGGGACTTCGGAGCAAATAAGAAGTGGTTGATGGCCTTAGCCAAATCGCTGAAATTCATCGCATGTCCTCAGGTTGCACATAGTAAACGTGGTACGGTGTTTGGTTGGTGTGTTCGGGAAGGTTGCTGCGGTTGACCCAATGGTTCGGATCAGCAGGCGGCATCAGACGCCAGTTGTGGACGAGAGTGACCATGATTGGTTCATTGAACGGACAGGTATTGGCACGGGCCACATAGCGTGCAAAGTCTGATTGAAATTGAGTGTAAGGTGCCCAGGGCATGCAATCGCAAAACATTTTGCGATATTTTTCGCGGCGAAATCGCGTCAAGTAATCCAACTTCTCCATACGAGGAAACTCGTAGAGTTTGACCGAACCGTCCTGAAAATAGATCAAGGCGGTTTCGTGATAGTTGCTGTTGCGAGTCTCAGGACTAAACACTGACCATGACTGGCAGATGCTCGTTGCCTCAGCAATCGGTTTAATGAAGTAGAGCAGGGCATCTTTGCATGGCCCTTCTGGACTCACCCAGGTAAAGACACAAAAGAAATAAGAGAAGAGAAGGGTACAAACCAAGAATTTATCAACCTTACCGAAGGGCTTCACTGCGGGCGGGGAACTGTTGCCAGTACTTTCACCTGCTTCCATAGGCTTGACGATCGGGACGACTTTAACAAGATTCTGCAGCAGTCGATCTGGGTTGAGTCTTTTGGTAAGGGAGTTCATCGAACCAATCTCCTTAAGATCAGGCAAGTAAAATTTGACGACACCTTGGATCTCTCAGTTTCCAGATGGCGCTGTCGGTAATGTAGTGATGATAGTTAACCGTAGCCAGCACCACCCCTGCCACCAAAGCGTAATCGTAGCCTAGTGATTGACAGATATGAGGGATGACTACGTAAAGGAAGGCGCCAACTAGGACAACCATGCCTAAATAGTTAACACCAGCTGGGCTGAAAATCAGGGAGCTAATTTCGGAGGGAGCCGCATGCGCCGGCAGATAGCGCTCCTTTAGGTAATAGGAGAGTGAAACTGCGAGGTATTGCGAGCCATGAAAGAAGACAGGAACATAGAACCAAACCAT
>PSRH01000238.1 GCA_003175915.1 Candidatus Melainabacteria bacterium
AGCAATCCCACGGGCAATGCGGAAGCGGTGCATGAAAGCGGATCCCATGGTACCGAAGTGGCGACAGTGGCAGCCTGGACGGACGATTCACTTGGCTATGCTGGCATGGCCAACCTGGAAGGGCAGCGTTGCACTCTAACAATTTTTCGCATTTCCCAGGACGGACAGAGCTCCGACTCCTTGCGGATTATCACAGCGCTTTCCAGAGTTCCGGGCTTACCGAAAGGACCGGTAAATCTCTCCTTCGGAGCTGCTCCTCCCAACTCGGTAAACAGCGATGGAGCCGTTCAACAAATCGCCCAGCAACTCCAGCAACTTGGATACAAGCTGGTTCTTGCTTCAGGTAACGACGGTATGGTAGATCCCAGCCCGGAACTGTACGCCCGTCGCGTTGCTTCTTGTGACGCAGGCGGCAACATTTCCTCCTTCTCGGACACCGGTAATTTCAGGGGCTGCGCACCAGGCGACCACGTTCCGATCTATACAGCCAGTAACGGTATCACGCCTTTCCTCGGTAGCGGCACCTCATTCTCAGCACCGAGATGGTCGGCAGCCATTGCTGTTCTCATGGCAGCAGCAAACATAAGCGCCCCTCAAGCCGACGCCATCATCGAACAAACCGGGACCCACGTTGCCGGTGGCTTTATCATTCCCAATTTCAAAGCCGCGCTCGATCGGGCCACTGGACATTAGAGTTCTCATCGGACGTTTGCAATTCGGTGAGAAACACTGCTATCGTTAATGCTTGTCGGTACAAGCTGGTCTTTAAAAGACAGGAGCTATATACAGATGGGCCATCAACTGAGAAAGTTGGCGATAGCAGTGAGCCTTTCCTGGCTAAGCTTAATTTGCTTCCCGGCTATAGCAGCAGACTGGCATCCTTACGACTGGCTCTTGACCGTCGAAACGGAAGAAATTCCCAATCAGTTCAAGTACGCCGGCTCAAGACTGACTCCTCTTGTTGAAGCCCACATAAGCTTCGCCAAGGCTGACAACAGTTATCAGGGAAACTACGAAACCATTTATTACTGCAAGGGAAGGGCTTTCGGTCTCAATCGCTTCGGACTACTGGATGTAGGACCTGGACAAAGTGTCGCCGTAAGAGTCGTACATAAGACGAAAAATCCTACTACTTACGACTATAAGGCCGCCGCCAATGCGGTTATTCGCATGCTCTTAGACGTACGCACCAGCCACAACGCCCTGCAATCAGTTACTATACCGGATGATTCGTACAGCTCTGTCACCGCCGAAATGGCCGGCGAGCGCTTCGAACCCTTTTTCGCTCCATTGGAAACTCCCTACCAAATAGCGGGCGCATTATTCGTTCAAGACGAATCACATAAGCACTCGCAGTTGATGTGCTATGCCCCTAATAGCCCTGGTTACTAGACGGACGAGCATGAGCGATTTTATGACGGTCAAAAAAGCAACAAGAAACTATCAGGGAAATATGTTGTGGCTTTCATTGCTGGGTTTTCTCACGATAATCATCGGGCTTATGGTCGGAGCATCATTCATCAACCTTCTCTTCGTTCAGAACCAAGTACAAAAGCTTACCGACGAAGCAACTATCAATGGCGCCGTTAAACTCAATGACAATAATCGCATAGGCCAGATGAATGACCTGATCTCACATTGCCGTCAGCTCGTCTATACTTCAAGAGAAATGACCTACTCGGTCCCGAATACTAGCCCCGACTTACAATTGTTGTCGCAACAAATACTCGATGAAGATCGAGCTGCTGCAGTCGAACTGGAGCAGGAGCGTAAGCGCTTGCAAGCCCTCTGTGCTAATGAATCAAAGAAAGCGATTACTGAAAGCCTTGATAGTCAGACTAGCATTTACCGAAGTTTACTACCGTGGCTAAGAATGCAAACACCACACATAGTGTCAGTCGAGTTCGGCAGTGTGAAAGGCGTTACTTCCAACGCCACCATGAATCCAGTACTCGAAGAACTGGCTTCCCACGATAAGTCGTTAAAACTCTACGACGAGTCAAGCAAACTCTACTTTGGCAATATAGATGCCAAGCTGCCTGGCGATGATAGCGATTTGACTTTCAAGCTTTCTTCTCTGGCCGCTCCGGTCAACGGTACAGTATCACCGGCCAGGCTGGCACTTGTCGATATCTTCGATAAGCAGAAAGGTCAACAACTGCAATCCGCAGCCAAGGTAACGGTAGGCACCGAAGTTAAAGCTGGTTCGCTGTCTGAGCACAAGCAGGACTTGAATGTTACCAGCACCGCCACTACAAATGGTGCGATACCACCTGACGGATTTGGTTGGCGTTAATTAGACCATCCTCGGAGCGTCTATGGCAAGCAGGGAGAATCATTTGTGTCATTGCCACTGACGATCTTAATCACCAACAACACCCTTGGCGCCCCAGCCGGTACAGAAACATATGTGCGTGATCTGGCCGTTGGCTTGCTGAAAAGAGGACACAAGCCGATTGTCTACAGCACTAACCTCGGCACCATTGCTGATCAACTGCGATTAGCAACTGTACCCGTGGTTGATGATCTTAAGAAAATCGCCTGCGCTCCTGACTTGATCCACGGACATCATCACCTTGACACGATGGCCGCCTTGCTACGCTTCCCTAACGTGCCGGCCATATATTACTGCCACGGATGGCTGCCCTTCGAAGAAATGCCTTTCCAATTTCCCAGGGTCCTGCATTATATTGCTGTCGACCATACTTGTTTCGATCGGCTTGTTTTTGAGCACGGCGTACCCAAAGAACGCATTACAATTCTCCTGAACTTTATCGACCTCCAGCGCTTTCCCAAAAAACAAACTCCTTTACCGGAACAACCCCGGAAGGGACTCATCTTCAGCAATTATGCTTCAGAAAGTACCCATGTTCCGATGGTCAGGCGCGCCTGCGAAAAAGCTGGAATAGAACTGGATATCGTCGGCCAGGCCAGTTTCACCCATTCCAACCACCCCGAGTCGCTCTTGCACCAGTACGACATTATTTTCGCCAAAGCGAAATCAGCATTGGAGGCCATGTCAGTCGGATCTGCCGTAGTTCTTTGCGACAGTATGGGACTTGGGCCTTTGGTGACAAGCGAGAACTTTCAAGATCTTCGCCAGCTAAATTTCGGCATCCGGTCATTAAATCAACCTTTGGAAGCGGAACTGATCTATCAGGAAATTTCTCGCTATGATGCCATCGACGCTGAACGAGTTTCTAAACTGGTGCGCGCATCCGCCAGTCACGAATTAGTCATTGAAAAGCTCATCACCATTTACCAATCGGTGATCGATCAATATGCAAAGGCCGGACCTGCCACCGCCGGCGATGAGTATCAAGCAATGATAGAGTATTTGCTATCCATGAAAAGCCGATTGTCAGAACTCGATACTTATCGCAGCCAGTGTGAAATCCATAAGAGACATCTTGATGCGGTATTGGCCAGCGCTAAAGTTCAGATTGAGCAATTAAACTTCCAACTGCAAAATTCCGAACAACAGTTGGAAACCGTTCATAGCGAACTCGGCAAGATGCGCGCTAAACGAGACGAGTTACAGGCTCAAGACAATCGGCTCAGTCTTGAGCTAGAACGCGTACACAAAGCCAATAAAACGCTCATGAGCGAAGTCAGAGAAGCCCGAGTACAAACCGCTGAATTGCTCAAGCAGCAGGAGAAGTCTAGGCAGCAGCTCGCTGAAGCGTTAAACAAAACAAGTGCATTAGAGAATTCCATAACCATGCGCTTGAAGGATAGGATCAACCGCATTCCGCTAGTTAGAAAAGTCTCTTTAGCGATCATCAAGAGTTTTTCGCGTTGAACTATTCCTCTCCGCTCGAGGATAGGCTCCTAAAAATAGGCATCATGTTTTCCTTCAAGCGAATAGTCTTACTGTATAGTCCAGATCGAACTTTTTCCTCTCCGTATTTCTCATAGTAGGGAACGCCACCCTCCTGCACATCTGGCTGACGTCCTCGTTTGGCATTGAACAGCACTTCGAGTTTGAAGGACTGGCTTCCAAATTGGTCAATCGTTTGGGCTATGTCGGGAGCTAGTTCATGATACTGTCTGGCAGCGGCAATTTTTCTAGCAAACAGTTCATCATCAAGTCCGATGATCATCGAGTCAGGAAATGCGTCACCCGTGCTCGGCTTAGCATCGAGACTGAACGCATATGCTTCAATTACTCTTCGTTCAGAAGCGAGGGCCACCGCCGCCTTGACCAGATAGTTACAAAGGTCATGGGTAGGGTTGAATTCCTCGTAGGCGTCCGATGCAACATAATCGATCTCATTTTCCAGAAACATATTGGTGAGTTCTTCCACCAACGAAAGAAAAATATCTCTTCCGTCATCCAATAAATGTGCGTACATTTCTCGATCGGTGAATTTGCCAAAAATCGCTGCTTGCTTCGCCCCTACATTTCTGATAATTTCGCTAGTCGAATGCAATCGGGAAGTTTTGTCCGATCCCGAGCCATCGGTAAGTACTGCCACTATCGGGTGTGCCAGGGACAGCCAGCCAAAGACTCTAAGCTCATGTCCGGGATGCCCTACTACCAGAGCAGCGCGCTTTCTACCGAATTCAGATGTCTGAAATTCGTTTGCAGGAATTGTCTTCCCGCGCTCGGTCACAACACTACTCCTACCAGGCGGGCGGGGGAACAGAGTTCGGATAGCCATACTCTCTGGCTCTGTCCAAGTATACTTGAGCTTCCTTGCTATTGCCTTTCGCTTTCAAGATTGTTCCAAGCAATTGCCAGGCATCGGCGTTGTATCGATCCATCTCAAGCGACTTCTTAGCATCTATGAGAGCCCCGTCTAGATTTCTGCGGCTGTACTTAATTGCAGCACTATTGCTATAGACAATCGAAGTTGGAGATGACTGGTGCAAAGCCGCTGAAATGTCCCGATCGGCGTTTTTGCTCTCGCCCAATACCTCTTCTATCAGAGCCAGATAGGACAGGGTTGTGCTGGCCGGGTTAAGTTTCACCGCTTGCTGAAAATCCTCCAGCGCATTGTTCAACTGTCCCAATCTATAGTAGGAAACACCGCGCCCTCTGTAGCTATTGACCGCTAGTGCATTCTGAGAGATAGCTTTGCCGTACTCCTCGACCGCTCGCTCGTGATTACCGAGGTACCGGTACAGATCGCCAACCAATCTGTGCCCGCGCGATGGCACACTTTCTTCCACGAGTCCTCTGGCCGCATCCGCCTCGGCCAGAGCAACATTACCCTTGGCCGCTTCCGCATAACTACGGATGATGCGGGCCGTACCAAGATCTGGTTTGATCTTAAGAGCCGAGTTTTCATCATCAATCGCCCCGTCAAAATCCCTCATGTAGAACTTCGCCATACCACGAGAGAGAAAGTTAAGCGGCCAAGGTTGTGGTTCCTTATGCATTTCCAGTTGACGGGTGATGCAGCGAGCCGCCACAGCATAACGCCCCAGGCCTTGGTAAGCACTGCCCAACTCTCCAAAGGCCAAAAAATTCTGCGGTTCCAGGGCCAATGCCCTTTGGCAGTCTGCTATAGCTTTGTTGTGGTCTTCCATAATTTCTTCAAGATGCGCTCGCTGCACATAGACAGCTGGCGAGTTAGGTGTAAGACCGGCTGCCTTGTCAACATCTGCCTGAGCCTGCTCATAGCGATGCAAGAAAGCACCAACATCCGAACGCAGGAGATAGGCATCAACCAGTTCAGGAGCTATCTGGATAGTCCGGCTCAAATCTGTGTATGCGTTGGCTGCTTCTTCTCGATCGAAGTAGAAAAGTCTGGCTCGCTCCATATAAAGCTGCGGATTGTTTGGCTCACGTTCGATTGCCTGATTTAGCTCAGCAAGCTTTTTGTCTGTTTGCACCGACATTTGCGTAACATCGGTCTTAGCGCGCCGATGGATGAAACCAGGGCAGATCACCCCCACACAAAGAAGCAAGACCAATAAGGCTATTATTAGCGCATTCCGGCGTTTTTTTTGGGCAGCAAGAAATGTCGCTTTCCCTTTCTCCGCTTGCAGATTCGTGCCGCTTTGATTGTTACCAGCAGGCGCATGCGACTCTGAAGACGGGCCGGCTGATACATCTTGCTGTCCCTTTGCACTATTCTCGCTATCTTGACAAAGGTGATTTTCCGAACTTGCTTTGGATCTTTCCCGCTCAGCGTCAGCACCTTGACCTGTCATGCTTCCCCCAGAACAACTCGGATTCATTGTAGACTAAGTTGGATCCCTCCGCGCCCAGGTTTGCCATTGCCAATCAACGAACAAATTATTATTAGAACCGTAGAAGCAAACGGGCTTCCTTTCGAGGTCTACGAATGTGGAGCTGGCGAACGGTTAGCGCTTTGCCTGCACGGCTTTCCGGAACACGCCTTCTCTTGGCGCAACCAGTTACCCTTCTTGGCTAGTTTGGGTTACCGTGCCTGGGCACCGAATCAAAGGGGATACGGCAAGTCCTTTCGCCCTAAGAAAGTATCCGAATACGATCTTTCTCACCTGATGACCGATGTGGCCGGATTGATTGACACCTCGTGCGCGGAGTCGGTTACTCTCATTGGTCATGACTGGGGAGGAATCGTCGCATGGTTCTTCGCCATCCGCCACGTTCGACCGATCGATCGCCTGGTGATTATGAACGTGCCCCATCCGGCTACTAGCAAAAGCTTCAAGCAAATGCTGCGCTTGTGGTACATGTTTCTCTTCCAAATACCTTTTTTACCCGAATACATTCTCAGCCGCGATCGAGCTCGCCTGGTTCGAAACATTTATTTGAGCACGGCAAAGGATAGGAAAAATTTCCCAGAGGTTCTCCTCGACGTCTATCGTGACAACGCTGCCGATATCGATCAGGCGCGAGCGATGATCAATTGGTATCGAGCCGCCCTGCAAGGAGGTCTCAATAGGCAACGTCGGCTGGGTATGAAAAAAATCGAAGTACCAACACTCCTGTTGTGGGGTGAAGAAGATCCGGTTCTTTTGAAAGAATCTAGTTACGGTGCCGAACACTACGTATCAGATTTGACCTTGCGCTATTTACCTGGTGTATCTCACTGGACACAAGAAGAAGCACCTGAGTTAGTCAATTCTATGTTGCAGGCTTTTCTTAACGGACAACCAGTACCAGAATCGCCTGCGCTGGTTGGAGTAAGGTAACTATGGCACTGCAGGCAGTGACTGGTTTTTCTTAGCTGAAAAACTCCGCCTCGTGGCTTTGCAAATATCTAGCTAAATAATCCAGGGCTCCCTTGCCTTCGTCGCGAAGAGAAAAGTACTGGTCTTCAATGTCGCGAAAAGTCCTTATTGAAAGTTTTTCCAAGGCCTCATGTCGCTCTTCTCTGTCCGGAGAAGGGCATCCGTTGGGAAATCGCTTCGCGGCTCTGTCCAAAAGGTCGGCAACAGGCGCTGCTCCAACCAGCCTGAGCGCATCCAGCGTAGACACGGTCCAATCGCCGGCCGAACTCAGGAAAAAATCATACAGCCCATCCGAGCAGACAGTGCCATCAAACTGTCCCAATAAATACAAAGTCCTCTGACCCCTCGTCAGTCCCGAAAGCCATTTGGCTTCCTTTTCTCCCATGTTGGCACTTTGCATTAAGGAAAAGAGCGCATCAGAGAGCTCTTTACCCTGGTACTTCATTAGTGACGCTCTATTTACTGCAAACTTTGCCATAGACTGCACCCCTTTAAGAGCTGTTCGTCCGTCTGTTTCGCACCGTGCCCAATCGCGTGGTCGTTCCCAATACAAGACGCCATCAGTCATATTTCGCTACGGGGATTAGAGCACAAACTTCTGAAAATGACTAGCTTGCTAATTCTCAATAGCTCAGCCGTACTCATGCGGCTGAGAGCCGCTACTAATGTGGACCAGCCGCGCTGGAACGCTAGCCGGGGTGGGAACATCAGTAATCGGCCAAGAGTCCTTAAATCAGCTAATCTAACGGAGACAGGTTATGAAAGGACTGTTGATTTCCGGTTTTGTTTTTGGATTCCTTCTCGGTATCTGTAGCACAATGGCCAAAGCCGACAAAGTTGCAGAAGGAAAAGCACCGTTCATGGTTGAGAAGGGAACTGGCAAGAAATTCTATGTGCGTCCGGTTGTGCACCATTTCCGGGCACCACATTTAGCCAGCAATCCAAAAGCGCACTACAAGACGAACAAGTAGAGTATGGTCCAGACGAGAGTCCGGACTGCCGGCAAACACTCCCCAGCTACTCCGTACTGGGCTTCTTTTGCCGCTTCAAACAGAGCAGTTGTTGATAAGCCCGCTGCGTATCGTGATACTGCCTGCTGTTAGTCCCATAAAGTTGCGCCCTCACGGACAACGCCTTCAAATAATATTGTTCTGATTCCTCCAACCGTCCACTCTGCCTCAATACGGTCGCTAGTCCCGTCAGTGCGCGTCCTGTTGGCGCCGGGCCGCCCGGAGCTTGTGAAAGTGCGATCGATTTGCGATACCAATATTCGGCCTTATCAAATTTGTTCTGGCGAACATTCAGGTCGGCCAGGTCCGAGTACAGGGCACCTACTGGACCACTGACCGCCCCGAACACCCGTATGCGCACGTTCAGGATGTCCATATAAAGCTTTTCTGCCCGGGCAAATTCTTTGTGCTCCACGTAAGCTCCAGCTAAAACTTCCAGAGTTGCGGCCGGGTGAAACCCGACCAGTTGCGAGCCTGGGATGCAGTACAGGGCTACCGTCAACGGCGTATTGCCAAAGGCGGCAGTAGCAAAAGCACTGAAGTCGACAGTAACCAGGATAACCAGGATTGCGAGCACTGCTAGCTTGATATTTTCAAAGATAGCGACCGAGCGCTTCAAACCGGACAGGCATCCACTCGCCCACCTAGGCGATCTTGGTAACTTGGAACGAAACCTGAAAGCACTGGCTAGAATCAGAAATATTGATATTGTAAAAACAATCAATTCGGCGCAAACCGCACAGGCCAGGTCAGGTTTCGGGCATGCCCAGAGAAAAGTCGCACAGTAAATCAGAAACATGACACCCAGGTATGCACTGAGTACCCGATTGGCCCGTGATATCGTCTCGGTGCTCGGAACGTCGAGGTCGAGGGAACCGATTATCTCGGCAAAGAGATTACCCGTTCGGCGCTGCTTGATCTGCCGGCGCAAGAGATTGTTTTCGACGGCTTGTGCAATTTGCTCGTCCGTCATATTCGACAGGTCATGAACAGTAACTTTGCAATGCCGGCACAGACACACCGTTTCATTTTTTGGCACGCCGCCCCACAGCATGCCTGGCCATTTAATAGTAGAGAAGAATCGCTTGCTCATAGCTGGCCACCTGTGGACGGCCAGCGTATCGAGGGCTAATGTGAATTGGACCGGCCATCAACCGAGAACTATATTATGCACCGCAACCGGGCTGAGGTACAATCGCCTAGATCGGACTGCAGTGGGAATACCCGCAGACCTTTTCTGCAGGTCCAACTTCTATGGAACTGGTGCCGGTCCAGGCTTTTCGAATCTCGTCAAGTCAATACAAGTGATGGTCGCCCCCTCGCGCTTGTGCGCGTTAATTTGAACCACGTCATTTCCCTTACGAGCAATTACCTGATAAAAATCGTTAGTCTGGAGTTGCTGGTCGCGCTCGTCAATCTTCCATCCAGCAGCTTTCAGTTTTTCCGCATAATAAGTACCAATCGTCGGCAAGCTATCACCGATCGGCTCAACCTCCGTGTAAACGTTCGTCTGAATGGTTCCAGTTGGAAGGTTATCCTTGGATATATTTATGACCTTGGCACCGGGATACAGTGCGAGCGGGAAGTCAGCGGGAATTTGCTTGGCCAGGTCCTGGGTTCTTTTGTTGTCGCCGGCCTTTTCGGTTTTTTCAGGACCAGGACGATTGTCAGTGCCAGCGGAGCAGCCAGACACAACGAGCCCCAGGCAGATTGCCACTATTCCATGCTTCATACCTTCCCGCTCAGACAACTACATCACCTGGAGCGAATCTAGAAACTTGTTGGCACCCTCAGTATCGGGCTTCTCCAGCTTGCTTTCGAAGGTCAGCTCATAGAGCGCGTCCTTAATCCAGTAGACGCGCCCCATTAATACGGTGCCGTCCTCTCCACGAATTTGAAATTGCCGACCAGGCGACCCAGCTAAATCAATATACTTTTGCTCAATAAGTTTGCCCGAGAGCGAACGCGTTCGTACGTCCACGGTATCGTCGAGATTCTTTTTCGGATCGTTAAACCACTTGCTCAGCGTCTCTGGCTCATAGGTGGTGCAAGCCGCTCGATATGTTTCTTTGTTATCGTCTGAGTCAAGTCGCTTTCCCTCAGCGCCGCATTGAAAAAAGTGCTGGCAGGTTTTTATGTCGGCAGTATTTTTCACGACGCCATAGACATCGGGGTCAAGCATGGCGTCTTTACCACATTGTTGTAAAAGAGCCTGCGCACCTGGTTCTGGTTCGTTTGGCAACATGACAGACCAGTTGCTCTTTGGGAGTGAGAAACGCTGCCAACCAAATTTGTAGGGTGGTGTAGCTGCCTCGTCTTTTTCAGGCATGACGGCATAAAAGATGCCATCCTTCTCGCCAATCGGAAACGAAGTCGAGGAAGTTCCATCTTTTGTTACCGCAGTCAATTTGACAACATTGGTTGGCTTCAGGCTTGGTTTGTAAAACGCCCCATCAGGGCCCATACTCGATTCAGTCTGTTTGCCTTCCACAGGCAAAATTTCGAACTTGTTATACTGAGTTCCCGACGTCATTTCTGCCTCAGTCATCTCCTCAATGAAATCTTGCATCTTGGACTTGGTTGCTGCTCCATAGCGCAATTTCTTAAGCGCAGCTGAGTCCTTCTTGTTGAACGCTGCCATGTATTGCTCGGCGAATTCCTGCGCAGACTTCGGCCCCTCTGCCAGTGCCGCCGAGGGCGACATTGCTAACAGAAATGCGATGCCCAACTTGAACCAGCTCGATCCCAATTGTTTTGCAGTCATAAAACTTCTCCCCGATTGCCGTCCAAGAAGCTTAGCCTTTCTCGCCCATTCAATGGTCAAGGGGACACCTGTTGACATGTCCCATCAGCTTCTTGCATCACATAAAGTTGGGGTGCCGACGGAATAAATCGAGCATAAGCATAAGGGCCGCCGTATCTGTAAGCAGTCCGTGCGTAATCGCTGTAGTGATAATCGAGCCTGTTTTCCGGTAAACAATTGCCAGGAAGGCACCATATAGTGCTAGTACGAAAATACCAACTTCGGCGTAGCCGGGAAACAACACCAGGCGAAAAATTCCATAGTGGAAGGCGGCATAAACCAGGGAAGACCAGATGATACCGAAGTGTTTAACTGGAAACTTGATTGCGTCCACAGCGTTAAGAACCACTCCCCGCCAGAAAAGCTCTTCAACGACCGGGTTCACAACAACCGCATAGATGCTGATCGGCCAGAAAAGATTCCCGAACCATCCCTGCTGTTTCATGAGCAAAAGCGTTTGCTCATCGGACAGAAGTTTGCGACCAATCAGCTCATAACCGCCAACCGCTACGGTACTAAAGAAGATTGCCAGCAAAAAGAGCAGCGCCAATTGCTTTGGCGTCGGTAAGCGCAAACTCTCCTGCCAAAGTGTTCTACCCCAGATGATCGCCGGCAGCAAACACAAGCCATGGTACAGAAAGTAAGCCCAGACGGCACTCCCGATAATGTACACGCCGACCCAAATGGCAAGACACGGAAGAAGGGACCAGAGCAAAATCCCTGTCACTTGAGCTGCGTTAGGAGGAGTTGATGGGTTGGCATCCATGAGTGCAATAGTTTACTAGGGACTCGCCCATACGTCCCCGTACACCGGGCAGGACTTCATCATTGAGTTTTTCAGTCTGAAACACTAAAATTCGTTCAAACACCATCAAGCAATTTCATCGCCCGATTTACATGAGCGCGGGCACCTCTCATGTAAGACTTCGCTTTCTTTCGGTGGCTAAGCGCCGCGGCATCTATTGATTTGACAAGCGCTTCATCTGCACGGCTCAAATTCAGAAGAGCCCGGGGAATCTCCGGAAATACCGGCGTTCCGTCTGCGCCCAGGAGTAGCTCGCAACTGGATATCAACTTGTCATTCTTAGCTTTCCAAAGATGTTCTTTCGCCTTCCAGTCAGAGACTAATTGATCATCTGCCACCGTATCGTCAAAGTATAAAATGCTATCCACGACACTCTGAGCGCTGTCGATTAGTTGTTGACACTCAGCGACAGATACGCGGCCGTCATCCAAGTTCGGGCATTTGCCCTGGAGCGTAATCTCCGTCGGTTCAGTTGTTGTTTCTTGAGCCGGAGGAGTAGGCTCATCCTTTGATGACTGTCGGATCTGTTGATGGTTCGTACAGCCGGCAGCAAAAATCAGAACCAAACTGCATAGAACAATTCGGTGCGTTCTCATAACAACACGGATTAATGATATTGTTTTCGTCCGATTCGATGGTTTATCCTACGGATGCCCCACCACTACCAAAGTATCATCGTTTCGGATCGAGAATGTTAGGAACGCGTATCTTCGCTGTTATTTCGAAGAGACAGTTTGATAGGGAAGGGCAACGCGATAGTAAACTCCGGGCCCAGGTTCGTATTTATCCAGGACCTTATCGACGTAGCCAGTGTTGATCAACTCTGTTAGGGCCGTGTCCAGCATGGACTTGAAGGCCGGCTCGCCAATCTTGAACATCATCGTGTTTGACTCAATTGCGATCGGCTTCTTCGATATATTCCTTATTGTGCCGGGATTGTTCTTCAAAAATAACACCGCGAGGCTCGGGTCATTTAGGGTCACGTCTGCCTTTTTAGTGGCAACATCAAGAAATACTTGACCGCCGTCGCACAAATCCGGGTGCGTAAGTCTATGCGCTTTTGGAAAACAACTTTTGGCCATCTCCTGATTGACGTATCCGTCGATAGTTGCGATAGTCACCTTATCGGAATTTATCGCTTGCAGGTTGTCGAATCTGTGATCATTAGCGCGTACGTAGACGTTTAGAGCATTATAGAAAAGCGGCGTTGAAAAACTGGCATGTCTACCTCGGCTAGCATTCGGCCAGACTCCTGTGGGGACAAGGTCATAACGACCCGTCTCTAAGCCCTCAATTATGCTGCCCCAGCCAACTTCTTCCTTCCAGTCTATTTTGAGCCCCAGATTCTTTCCGGCTTCATCTAAAATTTCCACGAAAATACCCGACAATTTGCCA